>CAZKKP010000578.1:0-2666 GCA_964553295.1 uncultured Thermoanaerobaculia bacterium
CCCTGCAAACCACTCCAGGGAAGCCTCTTCTCCGGCAATGTCGGCTTTGTCTGACCTGGCACGAGTACTCCCAGGCCGCGAAGCGCGAGTCCTCCAGCTTCACCTGCCCTGTCTCGAGGAGCAGGCTGACCCCATCCTTCCGCACGGTCAGCGCGAACACGCGACCGACGTTGAGGCGGATTCCCCGGCCTCCGTCGATCGAGGTCAGGGACCAAGAGGCCGGGTTGACGGCGTGCGCTTCCGTGATCGACCGCGCGAGCACCCCGGAAATCACGGTGGCTGCCCCCTGGTCCGCCAGGAGCGCCGAAACACCACTCAACCGTGCATCCACTTTGTCCCCCTCGGAACCCCAGCTTGTCTCCATTTGACCTCCCTCCCTCGATCGGAGTTCGGTATCTCGACTCGCCTCATCATGCCTCATCAGTCCGAGCCCAGCACTGCGTCCAAGGTGCTGAAGTGGCCGTGACTCTTCCACAGTTCGCGGTTACCGATGACGAAGAGGGCACTCCTGGCGCGGGTGACGGCGACGTTGACGAGGTTGGGGCGGCTGCCGGCCCAGGTTCGGGCGCCGGCCTGCTGGGGGAGCTGGGCACCCAGAACGAAGACGCCCGCCTCGGCTTCCTTGCCCTGGAAGGTGTGAACGGTTCCCACACGTTCGGCCAGCCACTGCCCGAGGTTGGTTGCCACCGGTTCAAGAGCAGAGCGCGCCGCCCAGAATCTGGATCGGAGACCAGGTCAGACATTCCCGGCGATGTCACCAGACCTCGCTGTGATAGCCCTGCAAACTACTCTAGGGAAGCCGTTTCTCCAACATTGTCGGCTTTGTCTGACCTGGCACGCATAGCAAAGACCCGGATCGGCTCCACGTCGTCGACGTTCACCTTCTGGCGGGCATGCCAGAGGTCATAGCTGTCCTGCATGGCGAGCCAGCTTTCCGGAGACCGACCGAGACCCTTCGACAGACGAAGGGCCATCTCGGGGCTGACGCCGCTCTGGCCCTTCAACAACCTGACGAACGTCGACGGTGCGACACCGAGCCTCAACGCGACGCTCCGCCGGCTCATCGCGAGCTGCGACAAAAAGACCTGCTCGATGAACTCGCCGGGGTGTGGTGGGTTGTGCATGCTCATCAGTGATAGTCCTCGTAATCTACGTCGTACGCGTTGCCGCCATCAAACGAGAACACGATCCGCCAGTTCCGGCTGACGTCGATCGCCCAGGAGCCCTTCCGGTCCCCTTTGAGGGTATGGAGTCGAAAGCCAGGAAGGTTCATGTCCTCGATGCATGTCGCGGTGTCCAGCGCCGCCAATCGCATCCTCAACCGGTCGACCTGATCGGGTTGAATGCCGGCCTTCGAACCGGTCTCGAAGAACCGCTGGAGTCCCTTGTGCCGGAACGTCCTGATCACATTTCGAGGATAGCATGTTGCGCATCACGCAACGGCGTCGGGTCGACCCCGGCGGGCATCCGCCCGGGCCGACCCAACCCCCATCCTGGGGCGCTACCGCACTCCACCACCCACCACCCGGCGCCCAACCCAATCATCGCGGCTTCGTTGGGCCGGGCACCCGATTCACTTTGTTCACTTTGTTTCTCCTGGCACCGATGATGCTTTGTTCACTTTGTTTCTCCTGGCACCGATGCAATATCACGACGCAGCCGCCGGTCAGCGGGAGACGGCCCTGTCTGTGTTGAGTATGGCGGGGTCCTCGCGAGACAGCGTGAGTGGGTGCCAGGCCACGGCGCCGTCGCCGTCGAGGCCGAAGTGCTCCCTGAGCTCGAGGCCGTCCCCGAGTAACGCGGGCAGCTGTGTCGGGGAACAACGGGTGGGCCCGACACGTTGCACCACGGAACAGACGAAGTCACAGGCCTCGCCCAACATCGCGACCCGGGGTGTGCAGGTGGCCACCAGCGGAGGAACCCATGCCTGAGCGGATCCACAGCAGCCACGGTCTCGACCAGCACCAGATCTTCAACGTGCGTAAGGTGCACTGGAACCACAACACCGCACTGCTGTACGAGGACATCCTGCGCAATGGTGAAGGGCATCTCGCCCATCTCGGCCCGGTTATCGTCCGCACCGGCCTGCACACCGGCCGCGCGGCGAAGGACAAGTTCATCGTCGACGAGCCTCAGACGCGGCAGGACATCTGGTGGGGCGCGGCCAACCGGCCGATCTCGCAGAAGGTGTTCGACAACATGTTCCGCCGCCTGCAGGCCTACCTGCAGGATCGCGATGTCTGGGTGCAGGACTGCTTCGCCGGCGCCGACCCGCGTTACCGCCTGCCGGTAAGGGTCATCACGGTGCGCGCCTGGCACTCGCTGTTCGCGCACAACATGTTCATCCAGGGAAGCAATGAGGAGCTCGCGTCCCATGTCCCGGGGTTCACGATCATTCACGCGCCGAACTTCCAGGCGATCCCCGAGGTGGACGGTACCAACTCCGAGGCATTCATCCTCCTCAATCTGACCCGCAAGCTGGTGCTGATCGGCGGCACGAGCTACGCCGGCGAGATCAAGAAGTCGGTCTTCACCGTGCTCAACTACCTGCTCCCCGCCCAGAACGTGCTGCCGATGCACTGCTCTGCCAACATCGGTCCGGCCGGCGATGTGGCGGTGTTCTTCGGCCTGTCGGGCACTGGCAAGACCACGCTTTCGGCCGACGC
>CAZKKP010000579.1:0-2662 GCA_964553295.1 uncultured Thermoanaerobaculia bacterium
AGGGCCCGTAGACCGTGAAGAAGCGCAGGCCGGTGGTCGGCAGGCCGTACAGGTGGGAGTAGGTGTGCGCCATCAGCTCGTTGGCCTTCTTGGTCGCGGCGTAGAGCGACACCGGGTGGTCGACGTTGTGGTGGACCGAAAACGGCATCGTGGTGTTCGCGCCGTACACCGAGCTCGAGGAGGCGTAGACCAGGTGGCGCGGCCGCTGGCCGCGGCAGCCCTCGAGGATGTGCAGGAAGCCGACGAGGTTGGAGTCGACGTAGGCGTGCGGGTTCTCGATCGAGTAGCGGACCCCGGCCTGGGCGGCGAGGTGGACGACGCCGGAGAACCCGATCTCGCCGAACAACGCCTCCATGCCCGCCCGGTCGCCGACGTCGAGTCGACGGAACGTGAACCTCTCGCGGGCCTCGAGCCGCCGGAGACGCGCCTCCTTGAGGGTCGGGTCGTAATAGGCGTTGAGGTTGTCCAGCCCGACCACGGACAGCCCGGCGTCGAGCATGCGGTGCGACAGGGCCGCGCCGATGAAGCCGGCCGCCCCGGTGACCAGGATCGGATCGGGCCACTGCGCCGCGTCGACACTCCCCGTCGAGCTCACCGCCACCTCCACCCTTCTCTCGGACCGCGCACATTCTCGCACGGGCACGCCCGGACATGCGGCTCAGGGCCCACCCTCAGGCGGCGCCATCGAGCACCCCGGCATGGGCCAGCAGCTCGAGAACCCGGGCCTGGGTCATGTCCTTGGGGCCGTCGGTGAAGACCGCGTGGAACAGCTCCCGGTGGTCCGGGTCGGCCGGCTCGAAATCCGCCCGCTGCAGCTCCATGAGCTCGACCCGACCGTCGGACCGGGTGTCGTGGAGCTGCCTCTTCTCGAGGCGGCGGCGCTGCTCGGCGGGCTCGCACACGGTCTCGACGAAAGCCAGCCGGGCGCCGGTGCGTTCGGCCAGCTCGAGCAGCGGCTCGCGCTCGGACTGACGCTTGAAGGCGCCGTCGACGATCACCGGGAAGCCGCCGAGGAGCAGGTTCTCGGCCCGCCGGCAGACCTCCTCGTAGGTCCGCCGGTTCATCTCCGGCGAGTACAGGCCCTCGTTGTAGGGCACGTACACCCGGGTGTTCTCGCCCACCCCGGAGAGCTGCTTGCGCACCGCGTCGGTCGACAGCAGGTGCCAGCCGTGGCGCTCGCGCAGGAACCGGGCGAGAGAGGTCTTGCCCGAGCCCATGAGGCCGTAAAGCACGACCAGCGCCGGCCGGCGGGCGCCGCCGGCGAAGCGGTAGGCGAGGCCGAAGTAGCGGCGGGCGAGGTTGCGGAAGCGGCGCGCATCTTCCCCCGGCAGGCTCGGATCGGAGGAGGTGAAGCAGGCGATCTTGCCGCGGACGTAGGCGCGGTAGCAGCAGTAGAAGTCGAGCAGCTCGGGCAGCTCGCGGTCGCCGGAGGCGGCAATGTAACCCTCCACCAGCCGCCGCGCCAGGTCGCCACGGCCGTGGAACTCGAGGTCCATGGCGAGGAAGGCGAGGTCGACGGCGACGTCGCCACAGCGGAAGCGCTCGTTGAACTCGATGCAGTCGAAGATCACCGGGCGGTCCTCGAAGAAGATGTTGCCGAGATGGAGGTCGCCATGGCTCTCGCGGATCCGACCCTCCGCGACCCTCCGGTCGAACAGGCCGGCGTGCTCGGCGTAGAAGCGGTCGGTCCAGGTCCTGATGTGGTCGTACCGTTCCCGGGACAGGAGCTTGCCGACGTACTCCTCGGTCTGGGAGAAGTTCTCGTCGGTGTTGAACCTGATCGCTTGCACGGTGCCGTGGCGGTCGACCCCCTCGCCGGTCGCAGCGGTGCGGTAGAAGGGCTCCAGCACCTCCACCAGGGCGTCGACGTGGGCGTCGCCGAGCTCGCCCCGCCGCAGCACCTCGAGGCCGAGGCGGGCCTCGTCGAGCTGGCGCATGACCACCAGCCAGTCGACCACCTCACCGTCTGTGTCGAAGGTCAACCGGTCGCCCTCGAGGGTGAGCGCGGCGACGCCGCGGTAGACCGAGGGGGCGAGCCGTCGGTTGAGCTCGACCTCGGCCCGGCAGTAGCGCTCCCTGAGCTCGACGGTGGAGAAGTCGAGGAAGCCGAAGTTCACCGGCTTCTTCAGCTTGTAGGCGACCTCCCCGGTCAGGAAGACCGACGAGATGTGGGTCTGCAGGTGGCGGACCCGCTCGACCCGGTGGGGGTAGATGGCAGGATCCTTGAGAGCCTCGACGAGCGCCTGGTGGTCCACGGACGTCTCCCCGACGACGACCTTCAGGTGGTGGAGACTGGCACACCGTGGGGAGCCCGGTCAAATCCCCGACCGCCACCCCAGCCGGCACCGCGGTGGAGTAGAATCATCGGCCCGCACACGACGTTGTGCCTTCAGCCGGCGGCGGCCGGCAGTCGAACCCTGAAAGGACCCTTCATGACGACCACGACCGAGACTGACTACAAGGTCAAGGACCTTTCTCTGGCGAGCTGGGGCCGGCGCGAGATCGAGATTGCCGAGCGCGAGATGCCCGGTCTGATGGCGACTCGGGAGAAGTACGGGCCGGCGAAGCCCCTCGCCGGCGCCCGCATCGCCGGCTCGCTGCACATGACCATCCAGACCGCGGTGCTCATCGAGACCCTGGCCGAGCTCGGCGCCGACGTCCG
>CAZKKP010000580.1:0-2660 GCA_964553295.1 uncultured Thermoanaerobaculia bacterium
CTGCTGAGGAGGTCTAACCTGCTCAGCACCCTTGGCTTACCCGACCCACCAACTTCTGCATTTCTCGAGAACTGGACGGTCTGAGCTGTTCGAAGGCACAGTTTGCAGAAGTTGGTGGGCACCGATCCGATCCTCACCAGGATCTGGAACGGGGTTGGATGCCGTCGACAGCGTCTCGCGGATTCGCGCACTGAGACCACCCGCGAAGACCACAGCGCTATCATGCAGTTCGGTGAAGGCGACAGCGAAGCCTGGGCGGTGCGCAGAACGCCGAGGATTGCCCTCACATGGCAGTTGGGTTTTTAACGCAGATGGCCCATACCGAACCGGGGCTGTGTCATTGGCACCGTCGGAGGTGAGGTGACGGCTCGAGAACTGGTGGCGAAGGATATCCCCAGCATCATCGACGACGTCGTCGCCCTGGTGCGGGATCGGGGGGCGCTGTCCAAGGAGGAAGCGCTCGCGGCCTGGCCGATGTCGGACGAGGTCTACGGGCTGCTGCGGGAGAAGGTGCTGGCGCGGCCCGGCATCTCGAGCGGGCCAAGGGGACCTGGGGGATTCGTCGCCACGGCGGGGCGGGGGAAGGCGCCGGCCGAGGAGGCCTCCGACGAGGTAGTGCTGCGGGCGGGTTGGGAGCGGACGGCGGTGGATCGGCCGGTCGGACTGCTCCAGCACGGGCAGATGGAGACGCTGCTGGGGACGTTGCTGCACACGATTCGGCAGGTCCGGCGGCATCGCACGGGGGAGGACCGCCGCGGCACGAAGCGCGAGCTGGCGACAGCATTGGTGGTGCAGCACGGCCTTGACCTGCTGCGCGAGAGCGATGTTCGGCGGGCGGTGTCTTCTGCCTGCCGGGTGCCGGCGCCCGGGCGCTGGCATCCGGGGAAAGCGGCGGCAGCGGCGTTTGTTCGCGACGCCGGCTTCCCGGTGGAGCTGGCTGGGGTATCGACCAGCGAGCGGCGGCCGAGCTTCGAGCTGCTCGAGGGGCGGGTCGAGCTGCCGCCGCTGTGGCGGTTCCAGCAGGAGGTCCAGCGCAAACTCCTCGAGAAGCTCATGGCGCCCGGCGACCGCGGGCTCGTGACACTGCCCACCGGCGCCGGCAAGACCCGGGTCGCCGTGGAAAGTGTGCGCTACTGGCTTGCCGACCGCTACGACGCGGTCAACAACGTGACCCAGCGCGGAATCGCGATTTGGCTCGCCCACACCGAGGAGCTGTGCGAGCAGGCCTACGCCTGTTTCCGCCAGGTGTGGCAGGCTGAGCCCCAACGTAGCCCGCTCCTGCTGGTGCGCTTCTGGGGCGGCTACACGACCTCGCGGGAGGCGGTGGACGAGGCGATCCAGCAGTCCCGGCTGGTGCCCTCGGTGATCATCTCGACGCCGCAGCGGCTCATCAACCTCATCCGCGGCAATATCGAGCGCGGACGCGAGATCGCCCGCGACCTCGGCGCTGCCACCGGGCTGATCCTTGTCGACGAGGCCCACCGGGCGGCGGCGCGCTCCTACCGGGAGATCCTCAACCACTTCACAGAGCTCGGCCACAGGGTCTCGGTGGTGGGCCTGACGGCGACGCCTTTCCGGATGGAGTACCTGCTCGACGACGCCGCCCAGGGGACGCGCGAGCTGCGCGACCTCTTCCACCACCTGCTCGAGCCCGACAAGTCCCTGGGGAACGAGCCGCGCGCGCGGCTGCAGGACATGGGTGTGCTCGCCCGGCCGGAGTTCGAGACCCTGGACACCGCCACCACGCTGCGGCTGCCCGGCTACGACCCGGAGACCCTCGACGACGAGGGCACGGTGGAGCAGCTTGACCGCGTTCTGGCCTTGCGCACCGACCGCAGCCCGCGGCGGCTGGTAGTTCACGAACGGGTGGTCGCCGCCGCCGCCGAGGACGGTTCGTCGATCCTCTACTTCGGGCCGAGCGTCCGCGACGCCGAGTGCATGGCCTACATGCTGCGCGCGAGCGGCATCCCAAGCGCCGTGATCACCGGGACGACGCGCGACGCGGTGCGCCGAGAGGTGGTCTCCGACTTCAAGGCTGGCCGCGTCAAGGTGCTGTGCAACTGCGAGGTCCTCACCACCGGATTTGACGCGCCACGGGTGACCCATGTGGTCATGGCCCGGCCGACGGTGAGTCAGGTGCTCTACGAGCAGATGGTGGGCCGCGGTCTGCGCGGCCCGAAGTTCGGCGGCACGGAGCACTGCCGGATCGTCGACTGCAAGGACGACATCCGCGGCCCTCGGCCGGAGCTCGGCTACGAGGCGTTCCGGCGGGTGTGGGGTGGACCTGGGGCTCAAGCGGAGGGGTGACGGGATGACCAGTGTGGGCGATGACTGGCTGACGGTGTTTCTCGAGCGGGCAGTTGAGCAGAGGCTGTGCACGAGGATCTACTGCACGACGTGCGGTGCGCGGAACTTCCGGACGGGCGTGGTGGCGGCGCTGGCGGATGCAACGGGGGTCGCCGGACACCGCTTCGGCTTCCCGGGCACGGCACAGGCGATCACGCGCGCGCTCGCCGAGGTCCCGGCCCCGGTCACCGACGCTGATGCGTTCGACGAGGCATGCCGCTGTCTGATCTTCGACCTCTACCGGTTTCTTGGCGAGGTCGAGCTGGCCCGCATGCTCGGCGAGAGCTGGGCGGCGGGAGTGCTGCGAGGTATGC
>CAZKKP010000581.1:0-2649 GCA_964553295.1 uncultured Thermoanaerobaculia bacterium
CCGGCCTGGTCGTCGAGGTCGGGGCAGGCGGGGTAGGCGAAGCTGTAGCGCTTGTCGCGGTAGCGGGCGGCGAAGCGGTCCTTCATGGTCAGCTCGGGGGGATCGGGGAAGCCCCAGTCGGCACGCAGCTTCGCGTGCAGCCACTCGGCAGCGGCCTCGGCGGTCTCGAGGGCCAGCGCCTGCAGAGCGTGGCTCTTGAGGTACTCGCCGTCGTCGCGGGCGGCGTCGGCGCGCTCGCGCACCCCGGCGCCGGCGCCGACCACGAAGAGCGCGATCGAGTCGCGGCGGCCGTTCCGTGAGGGAAGTGCGAGATCGGCCAGGCAGAGGCCGTCGGCCTTCGGTTGGCGCGGCAAGCTGAAGGCGTGGATCGCCTCGGCGGCGCCCGGCGCGAACAGCTGCAGACGGTTGCCGTCCGCCTCGGCCTCGAGGAAGCGCCACACCGCGCCGACCGTAAACCACTGCCGAACCTCGTCCTTGAGCCGGGCCATGAAGTCGGCCAGCTCCACGGCCTTGGCATCTCCTTCGGCGAGCTTGCGCTCGAAGCCGCCGCGGAAGCCGAGGTGCTTGCCGTAGAGCATCTGGGGATTGCGATGATGTCCTCGTAGCGGACCGTATCGTGGCCGACCGCGAGTTGTAGCAGACGGAAGAACAGCATGCCCCTGCTTGTGGAACGGCGTCGGTTGACGCGGAACACGAATTCGTCCAGGTAGCGGGAAAGATGCGCGTCATCGACCGAGCCCTGGCGAGTGCCAAGTAGCCACCGTTTCGCGAGCGAGGCGATTCGGTGTACTCCGGGGAGCAGACCATCCGAATCCTCTCCGCCTGTGCGAGCGGCACGCTGGTTGCGTGGTTGGTGGTCGTAGCCGACCGTTCCCAGAACTTGGTAGCCCCGCCATCCGTCTGTGATCACTATCGCGCTCGGCTCGACATGGTCAGAAACGAAGGCCTGAAGTGAGGCAGGCGAGGCTCCTTCAGTAGTGCCATCCGGCACCGTCCGTATCCCCGTGGCTCCTTGACCTCTACGGCAACGCCGGCGAGGACCTTCTTGCCTTTGGCGCGTCCTCCCCGTCGGCCCGCCTCCCGTCCGCCAAAGTACGTTTCGTCCACCTCAACAATTCCACTGAGTCGTTCACGCCCCGGTCGCACGCCTCCTCGCCGGGCCGGTAGTGGCCCCACCGGGTGCCACGAGCGAGGGCACGCTCCGCCGATGACGGTGCCGAGCCGTGCGTGGCTCAGGGCGTACCGTGCGGCGCGTGCAGCGGTGCCCGGTTTGGAGATCTGACGATGCTGACCTCGTTCCCGTCAAGATCGTCAGATGTTCAAGCCCGAGGGTTTCATCCTCAACTCCGAGGTGACGTTCCTGCGGGTCCCAGGTCAGACATTGTCGGCTTCGTCTGACCTGGGGCCCTGGAATCACACCCAGAATCGTCAGATATTCAAGCCTGGGGCCCTGTTGTCGACTTTGTCTGAGCTGGGGTGCGCGTGCGCTCAGGCCCGGCTACCCTCGTCGAGCACCTCCTCGACCAGGAACGCGGTCTTGGCGGGCACGCGCTCTCGAGGATAGTAGCGGGAGATGACGTCGAACACCTCCGCCGGCGAGGCGAGCCCCATGTGCCGGATCAGGAAGACGACGTCGTCGCGATCGTGCGAGTCGAACCGGGCCGAGACGCACTTCATGGCCAGCATGTAGTCCGCCGAAGGCGCCCACACGCGGAGGTTCGGCAGATCCATGACGTCCTGCCGTGGCGGCTCAGCGAGGAAGAAGCCCTTGACCGCGTCGTTGAGCCAGTCCGGATCCACCCCGAAGCTCTGCGCCACCGCGGCCGCCGCCTCCCTGATCTCGCGGGTCGGTTCGAACACCGCGTCGACGTCTTTGGTGCTCTCCCGGGCCTGGAAGACGAGGCACATGACCGCGCCGCCACAGAGGCCGACCTCGCCGACGACCTCGCGGGAGGCGAGCTCGTCGTTGAGGGCGGTCAGCAGCGCCCGGATCGTGTCGGTAGTCAACACGCTCATGCCCTCGCGAGGAAGTTCGACAGCACGAAGAGGTTGCGCTGTCGATACCGGGCCGGCGACTCCACGAGCGCCGAGGCCTTGAGGTTCTCGAGACCCGCCACGAACCAGGGCCGTTCGAGAGCATCCACTCCACGGCACCAGCCCGGCGCCGGCAGCGACGCCTCGGCGCACAGCGTCTCGACGGTCGAGGCGATGAGCGCGCGCAGCTTGTGGTGAAGGGTGTCATCCGGTGCGCTGTGGACCAACGAGACCTTTGGCGCCTTGCGGAACGCGTCCACCGCGTCGAACAAATGGAGGCGCCAGGACTCGAAGCCGTCCGACCGCATGCGCAGCGACGCACACCTGAACGAGCGCCCATCCTCCCGCAGGTACTCGCCGACGAGCGTCGTGACCCCACCACCCGGCAGACCCAGAGCGCGGCACACCTTGTCGAGGCTCGAGACCCGCGGATCGTGGTCGGACGACTCCAGAAGCTGCAGCCCTCGAAACGAAAGCCCCGCGCGCCGGGCGAGATCCCGCTGCGACAGACCGAGACGTGCGCGAGACGTGCGGATTGCTTCCATGCGCTGAGGCTAGCTGACTCACTGAAATAAGTCAAACCACGAGCGTGGACCTTCGAGGTTCCTGCAGCGG
>CAZKKP010000582.1:0-2605 GCA_964553295.1 uncultured Thermoanaerobaculia bacterium
TCGTCGGCGACCACCGCCGCGAGCAGGGGGTGGGCCGCCCCGGCGTCGCCCGCCGCCAGCGCCCGCTGGGCGCTAGCGAGGTCGCGCAACACGTGCACCCGGCTCTTGGGGTCGGGCAGCTCGCGGCCGTCGTCGAGCGGGTCGACGGCGCCGCCTCCGGCGAGGTAGCCGAGGGACTGCAGGCGCTCGCGGGTGGTGGCGTCCACCGCCGACGGCGCCGCCAGCCGGCGGTCGACCCCCGCGAGACCCTGCCGCAGCTCGGCCGCCGCCGCGGGCTCGACCGCCACCAGGTTGGTCAGCTCGCCGGGGTCGCGCTCGAGGTCGTACAGCTCGGGCGACGGAGCGGCGATGTAGTGGTGGCGGCCGCTGATCGACGACGTGAGGTCGGACCAGCCGAAGTGCAGGCGCGGGTAGAGCGTCTCGGCATAGAGCGGCCCGTCGGGCCGCGGTCGGCCGAGCAGCGGCGCGCCCGCCAGGCCGTCGGGCAGCGGCAGGTCGAGGGCGGAGAGGACCGTCGGCGCAACGTCGACCAGGCCCACCGGCGAGCTCACGGCGGTCCCCGCGCGTTCGCTCGAGGGCAACTTCAGGATCAGCGGTACCTGGAGGGTCGTGCGATAGAGGAAGAGCCCGTGCTCCTCCTCGCCGTGCTCGCCGAGGCCCTCGCCATGGTCGGAGAGGAGGATGACCAGGGAGCGGTCATACAGGCCGAGCCGGCGCAGGTCGTCGAGCAGCCCGCCGACCACCGCGTCGGCGGCGGCGATCTCGCCGTCATAGGGCGAGGCGAAACGCGAGGCGAACGGTTCCGGGGGGTCGTAGGGCGTGTGCGGCTCGAAGAGGTGCAACAGCAGGAAGAACGGCCGGTCGGCGACGCCGGCGAGCCACGGCCGCAGGGCCTCGAGCGTCGCGGGGCCGGAGCGCTGCACCTGCTGCAGGCCGTCCCGGGGGTCGACGTCCATGGCGTCGTCCCACAGCTCGAAGCCGGCGGCGATACCGGTGCCCCGCCGCAGCACGTAGGCCGACACGGCGCCGCCGGTGGCGTAGCCGGCGGCGGCCAGACGCTGCTGCAGCATCGGCGTCCGGTCAGGGTCGACGGTGTAGCCGAGGTTGTCGCGGACCCCGTGCTCCGGCGGCAGCAGGCCGGTGAGCAGCGAGGCGTGCGACGGCAGGGTCAAGGGCGAGTGGGAGTAGGCCCGCTCGAAGAGGATGCCGTCGGCGCGCAGGGCGTCGATCGCCGGGGTGTCGCCGTCGGCGTAGCCGTAGGCCGGCAGCCGGTCCGAGCGCAGGGTATCGATGGAGATCATCACGATCGGCGTGCCCGAGGGCACGCGCAGCGGCTTCTCTCCCTCCGGGCTGCGATGGCAACCCGCCAGCGGCAGCACCGCTGCCATGCCCAGCGCCACCATCGCCACCACCGTCGCTGAACGCAGCCACGTCCTCATGTCGATCCTCCGCCGCCGAGTCTACCCGACACCCGACCGGCGAGGCTGCTACCGCGGCGCGGACGATCCGCCCACGGCATCACTCCGGACGAGCACGATGACGCGCCTGACCGGGACATCTCAGCGGGACTCCGCGGCGGCCGGAGAGATCGAGGCTACGGCACGGAGGTCGACCAGCGGTGGGTCGACCCGCCCTCGAAACCGTCGCTGAAGATCTCGGCGAGCATCCACAGGCCGGAGGGGGCGCCGGTGCGCAGCGGGCCGCCGCGGGCGGTGGGCCAGAGCAGGCAGTTCTCGGCCGAGCCCGGGATCCGGAAGACGTCCATGCCGTGGTCGAAGGTCTGGACGAAGATCTCGAGCTCGCCGTCGCCGTCGAGGTCGCCGACCGCCGGCGCGGCCGGCGCGCCGTTGCCGTTGCCGTTGTAGCCGGGAGACGGCAGCGGGATGTCGTGCAGCAGGTTGCCGAAGCGGTCGGCGATCATCAGGTAGCCGGAGTCGGTGACGGCGGGGTCGCCGTAGGTCGCCCACAGCAGCTCGGGGTGGCCGTCGCGGTTGAGGTCGGCGACCGTCGTCTCGCTGGCGAACATCAGCGGCTTGCCGTGGCGGATGTCGACCCGCCACAGCCGGACGCCGGTCGGACCGAAGGCGGTGACGTAGCCGTCGTTGAGGGAGACCACGATCTCGGGCCGGGCGTCCCCCACCAGGTCGACGACGGTGGGCGCCGGCACGCCGGAGGGCGGGTACCAGCCGGCGACGGCGATCGGCGGGTCGCCCCGGGGCAGGATCTCGAAGCCGCCCTTGCGCCGGGCCGAGCGGCTGCCGTCGCCGTGGGCCCCCTCGAGCACCATCACGGCATAGGCCTGGGTGACGTAGGGCACCTCGCGCTCGACGTTGGGCACTCCGATGACCTCGGCCTTGCCGTCGAGGTCGAGGTCGGCCACCGAGGGAGGCGATGCGGTCCACTGCAGCCACTCGTCCGAGCTCGGGTGGGGCCAGGGGCCGGTGTGCAGGTGGTAGTGGTCGTCCTCGACCTGGGGATCGGCCCAGCGGATGAACTGCCCCCAGGTCAAGGGCAGGCCGAGGTAGGACGGGCTCCGGTTGGTGTACCAGGGGGAGGCGTCGATCGCGACCCCGTCGTGGTCGAAGGCCTGGATGTGGTGGTTGTC
>CAZKKP010000583.1:0-2605 GCA_964553295.1 uncultured Thermoanaerobaculia bacterium
CCCGGCATTGTTGACGAGGAGATCGAGGCGGCCGAAATGCGCTTCGGCAGCGTCGAAGGCGGGGGGGATGGTCGCGGGGTCGGCAACGTCGAGTGGGACGGCGATGGCGCGGGCGCCGAGGCGTCGGGCTTCGGCTTCGAGGGTGTCGAGCCGGCGGGCCGCGAGGGCGACCCGGGCGCCGGCGGCGTGGAGGACCTGTGCGAAATGGAGGCCGAGGCCGCCCGAGGCGCCGGTCACGAGCGCGGTGAGGCCGGTGAGATCGAAGGGTCCCGGTTCGGTCACGCGGCCTCAGCCTTCCGGGGCGACCGTGGCCGAGCCGGCCGTGCTCGGGGTGCCGACCGGCTGGCCGTCGGCCCAGAGACCCTCGTAGACCGCGCCATCGGCGAACTCCATGCGGCCCTGGCCCTCGGGGCGGCCCTCGGCGAAGGCCCCCTCGTAGATGTCGCCGTTGCCGTAGACCGCGCGGCCCTGGCCGCTCAGGACGCCGTTCGCCCAGGTGCCTTCGAGGATCTGGCCGCCGGGCATGGTCATGCGGCCCGGCCCGGAGGGTTCGCCATCGGCGAAGTCGCCCTCGTAGCGGGTGCCGTCGGGGTAGGTGGCGACGCCCGCCCCTTCGCGCACACCCTGGTTCCAGGTTCCGTCGTAGATGTAGCCGTCGGTGGCGATCAACCGGCCCGATCCGTGGTTCTGACCCGCGACGAAGGTGCCTTCGTAGATCAGGCCATCGGCGTAGCGCGCGATGCCCTGACCCTCGATCACGCCGGCATTCCAACCGCCGGTATAACTCGATCCGTCGCGGTAGGTGATCTTGCCGGTGCCGTGGGGCAGGCCATCGACGAAGCTGCCCTCGTAGACCGCGCCCTTGATCAGGCCCTCGGCATCGGGCGAATACGTCAGGACGCCCTCGCCGTGCGGGCGGTCGGCGAGGAAGGCGCCCTCGTAGGTGCTGCCGTCCGGATAGGTCGCGCGGCCCTCGCCGCTGCGCCGCCCGGCGGACCATTCTCCGACATAGCCGGTCCCGTCGGGCGATTTGAGCGTGCCCGCGCCGTCGCGCTGGTCGGCCGAGAAGCCACCCTCGTAGGTTTCGCCGGAGGGGGAGACGGTGCGCCCGAGGCCCTGACGCCGTCCGTCGGCGAAGGCGCCCTCGTAGCGGGTGCCGTCGGGTTCGATCAGGATGCCCTCGCCGGCGATGCGGCCTTCCTTCCACGCCCCTTCGTAGCGGGTCCCGTCGGTGCTGGTGAAGGCGCCGTTGCCGTCGGGCTGGCCGGCGACGATGTCGCCTTCGTAGAGGCCGCCATCGGGGTAGGTGATGCGGCCCTGACCCTGCTTGGTGCCGGCGACCCACTGGCCCTCGTAGACATGGCCGTCGGGATCGGTGAGCGTGCCGGTGCCGCTCTGGGCGCCGTCGGCGAATTCACCCTCGTAGCGCATGCCATTGGCATAGGTCGCGATGCCCTGACCGTGGACGAGGCCGGCGCGCCAGCCGCCCTCGTAGGTGCCGCCATCGGCATAGACGATGCGGCCCTGTCCCTCGGGCTCGCCATCGACGAAGCTGCCGGTATAGACCGAGCCGTCGGGGAAGGTGGCGCGGCCCTCGCCTTCGATCCGGCCCTCCACCCAGTTGCCGACATATTCGTAGCCGCTGGGCAGGCGGTAGGTGCCGCTGCCGTGCTGGCGTCCGTCGAGGAACTCGCCCTCGTAGACGCCGCCGTTGTCGTAGGTCTTGGAAAGCCGCTCGCTCTGGGCATCGGCCGGTGTGGCGAAGAAGAGGGTCGCGCCGGCAAGCGCGGCGAAGAGGGGCGCGGCGCCGGCAAGGGCGGCGCGGAAGGCCGGGGCTCGCATCTGGGTACTCTCCTCGATCGTCTCGTCCGCAGCGCTGAGCAGCAGAAGGCGAAGCTTACGGAGCCGGTCACGTCGCGACAATGGCTTTCCGTCCTCCGCGAGCCCCGGATGGGCCGCGCTCACGCGGCTTTGTCCGGCGACCTTGTCAGTCCGGTCCGGCAGCCTGTATGCCGGACGCCGGTTAGCTCGGGGAGACGAGGGCATGCGCGACACGTTCCGCCTGACGATGGCGCAGCTCAATCCGACGGTGGGCGATCTGGCCGGAAATGCCACCAAGGCCCGCGCCGCCCATGCCGAGGGCCGCGATGCCGGGGCCGATCTGGTGGCGCTGCCGGAGATGTTCCTGATCGGCTACCAGCCGCAGGATCTGGTGATGAAGCCGGCGCTGGTGGCCCATGCACGGGCGGAGCTCGAGACGCTCGCTGCAGCGTGCGCCGAGGGGCCGGCGCTCGGGATCGGGCTGCCGGTGATCGAGGAGGGCAGGCTCTACAACGTCTATGCCATCCTGGAGGGCGGCAAGGTGCTCGGGATGGCGCGCAAGCATCATCTGCCGAACTACCATGTCTTCGACGAGGTGCGGCTTTACGAGCCGGGGCCGATCTCGGGGCCGTTCGGCATCGGCGGCGTGCGGGTCGGCACGCCGATTTGCGAGGACAGCTGGTACGACGACGTGACCGAGGCGATGGCCGAGAGCGGCGCGGAGATCCTCGTCGTGCCGAACGGTTCACCCTACCGGCGGGGGAAGTTCGACGTGCGGATCGGG
>CAZKKP010000584.1:0-2604 GCA_964553295.1 uncultured Thermoanaerobaculia bacterium
CGGAAAGTCGCCCAGCACCTCGACCAGGAATAGGCCGAGCGCTTCCTCGACATCGATTTCGGCGCCATGGTGCGGCAAGTGCGCGGCGAGCTGCCGTTGCTCGAACACGCCGTGGCCGGCGCGCCGGCGGCCGATGCGCATACCGGCGCCGACGTGACGCCCGAAGACGTGCTGCTGATCCAGGTAGACACTGAACAGACCGTTCTCGATGATGGTGTCGAGGTTCACCCGGCCCCAACCTTGGTGATTGTTGGGAATATTGCCGTTCACGCCAGTGCCGCCAACCATGTCGACGGCCCCGTTGATCAGTAACGCCTTGGTCATGGCGGGGCTCGGAATGCCCCAGCCCTGCTGATCCCACCAGTCGGCGATCAATGCTGCGGCGCCTGACACGAGGGGGCACGCCATGCTGGTCCCCTGACAGTAGTTGTAGTAGGCCGAGCCGCTTCCGGCGACGGTGCTACCGCATGTGGCGCTGCCACTTCCGTTCCATGATGCGGTCTGGCGGCCGGGAGCCACGACGTTCGGCAGCAGCCTGCCGTCCAGTGCGGGGCCGCGGCTGGAGAAGCTGGCGAGGGCGTTGACAGCGCCGAGACGATAGTTCTCGCTGGCACCCACAGTGATCAGGTTCTTGGCCTCCTTGGGTTCGGTGATCGTGCTCGCCGACGGGCCTCCGTTGCCGGCGGAGAACACCATCACGATAGGCTCTGCGATATCCACGGTGTCAAAGTTCGCGTCTCGAACCATGAAGTCGTGCGTACGGGCGGCGCCGGAGTATCCCTGAGCACCGCTTGCGCCGGTGAACCAGCTGTTCGACGATCCCATCGCCCCGTTGACGACCGAGTCCTTGCTGATCTGCTGCCAACCGCCGCTGGGTGGCCACGACGAGCCCATGAGTGCGTTCTGGATCACCATCCCGGCGCGCGGGGCAACGCCGAGGCCCCAAAGAAAGCTGTCGGGATCGACGATGCCGGTGCCGCCGTTCAAGACCCGGGGGTCGCCCCAGATCGCTCCTGCCGTGTGACTGCCATGTCCGTCCGGGTCGGTCGATGCCGAGGGTGCACCGGGGTAGGAAACGTACACGGGTGAACGACCGGCGATATCGGGGTGGGTGCTGTTGAGCCCGGTATCGACATCGGCCCACGTGATGCCCTCACCATCGACGCCCTTGTCCGAGAGCCAGTCGAAGAAACCCGGAAACGGCACGCCGGGCGACCCGGTGTAGTTGCCGCTGACAATCTGCGTTGACATCTCGTCGTCGAAACCCGGCGTCGGCGACGCGTACTCGAGCGCCCACACTGTTGACACTTCGGCGACGGCGGCCAGCGTTCCGGCGTCGAGGGCGACGATCGCGGTGATGAAGGTCCGGTCTGGTTGAGCCGGGAAGTCATGCAGGATCGCCCCCCCGAGCACCTCAAGATGTGTGAGAGTTTCGTTGGCGGCGCCGTCGTCGTAAAAGGTAACAGCCACGTTCTCTACCCGGCCGGTGATCCGATCCAGCGATGGGCTCACGCGAGACTCGGGAGGGAGAGGTCCCTGCCAACGCACAAAAGGCAGATCGGCTGCGGAGGCCGCCCGGCCACTATCAGTCCATACGAGGTAGGTGTTGTGTGGATAGTACTGAAGGAGACGGATGCCTAGCGCTTCGAGTTCCAGCAACCACTCGCCCTTGACGGGGGCCTTCAGCTGAATTAGGCGGAGGCCGTCCCCGGCCTGGCCCGCTGCGTGGAGCATTCCTGCGGGCTCGCCGTCGAACACCGGGTCGAATCGGTAGCGGACGATCTGCACCGTGCCCGCCTCGCCGTCCTCGGCAAACGGCACCGCCGACGCGACGAGCTGCTGGTAGTCGGCCTCGCCGAGCTCGAGCCAACGGAAGGTCTCGTAGCCGGCGGCGAAGCGCGGCTCGAGGCGCAGCCCTTCGAGGGCGTCGAGAGCCGACACCGGCACGCGGACGAACCGGCTGGGCGTCTCGGCCGCGACCGCCGGCGTCGCCAGGGTCAGACCCAGGATGAGGATGATGGCGGCCCCGAGGCCGCCGAGGAATCCAGTACGCATGTCGCCACCTCCGTGAGCGGTTCGAATTGCGGAGGATGATACTCCAGATACTCCGATATCAAGCCCCGTCAACCGAGATCCGGTCCCACCATGGTCTCCGGGCGCACCAGTCGGTCGAAGTCGTCTTCGCCGACCAGGCCGAGCTCGGCCGCGGCCTGACGCAGGCTCGTCCCCTCGGCGTGGGCCTTCTTCGCGATTCGGGCGGCGGCGTCGTAGCCCAGGTGGGGGGTGAGCGCGGTGACCAGCATCAGGCTCCCCTCGACCAGCTCGGCGATTCGTCGGGTGTCCGGCTGGAGCCCCTCGACGCAGCGGTCGGCGAAGCTGCGGACGCCGTCGCCGAGCAGTCGGATCGACTGCAGCAGGTTGTGGATCATGACCGGCTTGAAGACGTTGAGCTGGAGGTGGCCGGAGGCGCCGGCGATGGCGATGGTGCCGTCGTTGCCGATGACCTGGGCGGCGACCATGGTCAGGGCCTCGATCTGGGTGGGGTTTACCTTGCCGGGCATGATCGAGGAGCCGGGCTCGTTGGCCGGCAGCACCAGCTCGCCG
>CAZKKP010000585.1:0-2059 GCA_964553295.1 uncultured Thermoanaerobaculia bacterium
CCTCGGTTCGGTACTCCTCGGCTCCGGCGCCCTCGTCGACCTCGCCCTCCCGAGATCCGACTTCTTCGTCATCGTCGTGGCCCGCGCCCCGGAGCACGCGGCGACCCTGCTCCCAGAACCAGCCCTTCGCCGCCTGCTGCTGCCGGCTGGTGACGCTGCGCACCGCGTAGTCCAGGTGCTCGGTGGAGTGCAGCGCCTGCTCGAGGAACCAGTCGACGTCGCTGTCCGCCGCCTCGCGCACGACGCGCTCGAAGTCGACGGTCGAGGGATGGCCGAACTGCCACTCCCGGAAGAACCGTCGCATGGCGCGGTGGAAGGTCTCCGGTCCGAGGAGGTTCTCGAGGTGGCGCAGGGTGACCGCCGCGCGGCCGTAGCTGTTCTGACCATAGCTGCCGCCTGATCGGTAGCTCCACGACGGCTGCACCACGGCGTCGGTGAAGCGGCCGCCGGCGACGGCGTTGCGCTGCGACTCGAAGGGGCTCATCTTGAGGCCGAGCAGCTCGACCTGCAGACCGTAGGTCTCCTCCATCACCACCATCTCGTAGTAGGAGGTGATGCCCTCGTCGAGCCACGCCTCCTCGACCTCGTTCGAGGCGACCATGCCCTGGAAGTAGTTGTGGCCGAGCTCGTGGACCGTCAGCATGTCCTGCATGCGGACGCGGGAGAAGGGCGGCAGCGCGAGCAGGGGATGCGTTCCCAGGGTGATGAAGGTCGGGTACTCCATGCCGCCCGAGCCGAGGGCGCCCCGCGCCGGGTCGACCAGGGTGAGCGTGTCGTAGGGATAGGGTCCCAGCCGGAGACCGAGGCCACGGATTGCGGCCTTCGCCGCCTCGAGATAGCGGCCGGCCTGAGCGCGGTGGGCGGGCTGCAGCAGCAGCCGGATCCGGACCGGCGTCAGGGCGAGCTCGGAGGGGTCGAGGCCGAGCAGGGCGGCGATCCTCTCCACCTGCTCCCGGGGCACGTCGGCGACAGGGTCGAAGCGGTCCTCGACCACCAGGAAACGCGGATCGGCGGTCCAGGCGACGTCGTGCACGCCGCGCTGGGCGAAGCGCGCGATGACACGGTCGCCCTCGAGCCGCTCCTCGAGGAGCCGGCCGGTGGCGCCGATCTTGCCCAGATAGCGCGCCGGGAGGTCGAGCTCGAGCTCCCAGTCACCGAAGTCGGCGTAGAACTCGCTCGAGGAATGGTACTGGTGGACATTCCACCCGGCCTCGGTCCGCCCGCGCCGACCGGCCTCCTCGAACACCCCGATCTTGGGGAACCACTGACCGGCGAGGACATAGTCGCGGTGAACTCCGGAGCGCGCGAAGACCACGGGCAGCCGTGCCGAGAACTCGATCTCGAGCTCGACCCAGTGGCCCGGCGCCAGTGGACGGGGCAGCGGGTAGCGGGCGACGGTGAAGTCTGCCGGGTTGCCGTCGTCGGGGCGGTGGAACTCCTCCACCTCCTTGAGGTCCGGCAGGTCGGCCAGACGGGCGGCCCCGGGCTCGCCCCAGTCCGCGGGCGGCCACGGCGTGCGGAAGGACCCGGTGTCCGGGTCGCCGGCGCCGCCGGACGCGAGCTGGTCAGAGTAGGCGATCCGCATCGCCTCGACCTCGACCCACCCCCATCCCTCACGCCCCATCTTCAGGCCGCGCAGCTCGCCGCCCGACTCCTTCATGAAGGTGGAGCGGTTGGAGGCGAAGGCGTTGAGATAGAGGTGGAGCTGGAGCTCGTGCACGTCGACCGAGGAGGTGTTGCGCCAGCGGACCTGCTCTACCCCGACGATCTCGGCGGTCTCCGGGTCGAAGCTCGCCCGCAGCCGGGTCTGGTGCACCGGCGAGGGGAGGTCGGCGGCGGCAGCCGTGGCGGCAGCCAGGAAGACCAGGGGCGAGACCAGGAAGAGGGCGGTGCGCGCCGGTTTGCGTCCCACGGATGTCTCCTCTCTCAGAGTGTTCAGACTGTTCACCGGAGAAGAGGTTAGCAGCGCGCCGACCAGCGGCGCAGCCCGGCCCGCAGGCTGTCGGTCGACCGACGTCGTGGGCCTCGCCGCGCCGGAGCGGGCGCCCGAAGGAGGGAT
>CAZKKP010000585.1:2069-2582 GCA_964553295.1 uncultured Thermoanaerobaculia bacterium
CGTAGAGCTTGTTCAGTGTCTCCGGCGAGAGAGCCTGCCCCCCTTCCACCATTTCGTGGATGGCCAGCTCAAAATGCGCCAGCAGCGTCTGATAGAAGAAAGTCCCCCACGTATTGTCGATCCATCGGTTCAAAAGATACAGCCTCGTCTTGTCATCACCTGCCTGCTTGAGCAGATGCTGCAGCAGAGCGATCGTGAGCACCACTCCGTAGCCGGTGGCGCCTACCGGGAGCCCGTTGTGCTCCTTCTCCAGGTAGGCGACGCCGGCGACGTCGAGGTGGGCCCAGGCGACCTTGTCGGGCACGAACTGCTTGAGGAAGGCGCCGGCGGTGAGCGCCCCGGCCCAGCGGCTGCCGGCGTTCTTCATGTCCGCCCAGTCACTCTTCAGGTAGCTGAAGTACTCGTCGTAGAGGGGCAGCGGCCAGGCTCGCTCGCCGACCTCCTCGCCGAGGGTGCGCAGGGTCTCCAGAAGCTCCGGGTCGTTGCCCATCACCCCGGCTGCCTCGTAGCCGA
>CAZKKP010000586.1:0-227 GCA_964553295.1 uncultured Thermoanaerobaculia bacterium
GGCGCCGCGGCGGCCGGCCGCGCGGCCCGCTCGCCCGTCTCGCCGACGGTCAGCAGCGGGTCGCCGACGTGGATCGTCTGGTCGGCGGCGGCGTGCAGACCGAGCACCGTGCCCGCGTAGGGCGACGGCAGCTCGACCACCGCCTTGTCGGTCTCGACCTTCACGATCGGCTGGTCCACCGTGACGGTGTCGCCCTCGGCGACCAGCCACTCGACCACCCGGCCCTC
>CAZKKP010000586.1:237-2578 GCA_964553295.1 uncultured Thermoanaerobaculia bacterium
GGGAACTTGAATACCTGCGACATCGCCCCTCCGGGAATCTGCGGTCAGAAGTCGAGCGTCCGACGCACGGCGGCGATCACGCGCTCGCGGGTCGGCAGGTAGAGGTGCTCGTTCTGGGACAGTGGGAAGACCACGTCGAAGCCGGTGACCCGCTCCACGGGCGCCAGAAGTTGGAGCAGCGCGCGCTCCATGAGCAGCGCCGACAGCTCGCCGCCGAAGCCGTTGGTGCGCGGCGCCTCGTGGACGATCACCGCGCGGCCGGTCTTGACCACGCTCGTCACCACGGCGTCGCGGTCGAGCGGGTTCAGGGTGCGCAGGTCGACGACCTCGGCCGAGACGCCGTCGTGGGCGAGCACCTCGGCGGCGTCGAGGCACACCCGCACCATCGCCCCCCACGAGATCAGGGTGACGTCGGCGCCTTCGCGGGCGATGTCCGCCACCCCCAGGGGCACGGTGTAGCAGCCGTCGGGCACGACGCCGCGGAAGGCGCGGTAGATCCGCTTGGGCTCCATGAACAGCACCGGGTCGGGGTCGCGCATGGCGGCGACCAGGAGCCCCTTGGCGTCCCGCGGGTTCGACGGCACCGCCACCTTCATGCCCGGGGTGTTGAGGAACAGGGTCTGGTAGCTCTCTGAGTGGTGCTCCGGCGGGTGGATACCGCCGCCGTAGGGCATGCGCACCACCATCGGCAGGCCGATGCGGCCGCGCGTCCGGTTGCGCAGCCGGGCGGCGTGGGCGAGGAGCTGGTTGACCGCCGGGTAGACGAAGCCCATGAACTGGATTTCGGCCACCGGCCTGAGCCCGGTCGCCGCCATTCCGATCGACATGCCGACGATCGCCGACTCGGCGAGCGGCGTGTCGATCACCCGCTCGGGGCCGAACTCCTCGATCAGGCCGTCGGTGGCCCGGAAGACGCCGCCGTCGACGCCGACGTCCTCGCCGAGCACCACCACCGTCGGGTCGAGGCGCATCTCGTCGCGCATCGCGTCGCGCACCGCCTGGGCAATGGTCAGCTTCTGGCTGGTTGCCGCCGGCGTCTCGAGACCGGCCGGGTCGGTCGAGACCGCGCTCATGACTGCACCTCCTGAAGAAGGCTCTGCATCTGTTCCTCGAGGTTTGGCGGCAGCTGGGCGTACATGTGGGTGAAGAGATCCCGCGGGTCCTGCGGCGGCATCGCCTCGGCCGCCGCCACCTGCTCCTCGACCCACTTCGCCACCTCCTCGGCGAGCACCGCCTCCTGGCCCTCGTCCCACAGCTCGCGGGCCTCGAGAAAACGTCGCAGCCGGAGGATCGGGTCGCGCTCGGCCCACGCCTCGACCTCTTCCGCTGCGCGGTAGCGGCTGGCGTCGTCGGCGGTGGTGTGGTCGCCGAGCCGGTAGGTGACCGCCTCGATCAGGGTCGGCCCGAGACCGCTGCGCGCCCGCTCCAGCGCGTCCCGGGCGGCGACGTAGACCGCGAACACGTCGTTGCCGTCCACCTGGAGCCCGGGCACGCCGTAGGCGTGGGCCTTCTGGGCGAGGGTCTCGGACGCCGTCTGCTGGTGCAGCGGCACCGAGATCGCCCACTGGTTGTTCTGGATGACGAACACGGTGTGGGTCTTCAGGACCCCGGCGCAGTTGACCGCCTCGTGGAAGTCGCCCTCCGACGTCGAGCCGTCGCCGCCGAAGACCACCGCCGCCGCCGGCTCGCGCCGCAGTTTGAGCGACAGGCCGACGCCGGTACCGTGCTGCCACTGGCTGCCCACCGGCACCGCCACCGGGAAGCACCGGACACCCGCGGGGAAGCACGAGCCGCGCTCGTCGCCGCGCCAGTAGGCATAGACCAGGTGGGCCGGAACGCCGTGCAGGACCATCACGCCGTGCTCGCGGAAAGCCGGGATCAGCCAGTCGGCCTCGGTCATCGCCAGGGCGACCCCGGCCTGCACCGCCTCCTGGCCCTTGATCGGCGGCCAGGTGCCCATTCGCCCCTGGCGCTGCAGCTTGAGCGCCTTCTCGTCGAAGGAGCGGAGCCGGACCATGTCGCGGTAGAGCCGACGGATCCGCTCGGCGTCCAGGTCGGGCAGCAGGGTCTCGTCGACCAGACCCGCGGGGTCCAGGATCTCGAGACGCTCGGTGACGGCTTCATATACCCGGGTTCGAGGCATCGGGAGACCTCCGAGTCGTCGTGCACTCGCAGGAAACAGGACAGGCCACGCCCCTATTTCGCTTCGTCGAGAGCGACATCATTCCGCCAAAATGACACTTACTCCGCCACGACCTTCCCAAAAGGAATCACCCAGGCACAGTGCCACAGCGCGGGCGCCCCGCAACCCAACGACAGGAATTGAACCACAGAGGCACAG
>CAZKKP010000587.1:0-2575 GCA_964553295.1 uncultured Thermoanaerobaculia bacterium
CGAGGGAGGGGGGGCGTGGCGGACGGGGGTGATGCCGGGGGACGGGGGGTCAGGGGTCGGGCGGCGCTTCACCCCTCGCTCCTCACCCCTCACTCGTCAACTCCCACCCCGCCCGCGGGGGCGGCGGGCGGCTCCCAGGTCACCGGCCGCCGTGCAGGGCGAGGCGGAGGGTCAGCCAGAGGATCTTGAGGTCGAGCCCGAAGGACCAGTTCTCGACGTAGTAGAGGTCGTGCACGACTCGCTGGCGGATCGAAGTGTCGCCGCGCAGCCCGTTGACCTGGGCCCAGCCGGTGAGACCGGAGCGAACCCGATGGCGCGCGTGGTACTCCGGGTAGCGGGCGCGGAAGCGCTCGACGAACTCCGGCTGCTCCGGGCGTGGCCCGACCAGCGACATGTCGCCGATCAACACGTTGTAGAGCTGGGGCAGCTCGTCGAGGTCGGTGCGGCGGAGCCAGGCGCCGATCCCGGTGACCCGAGGATCCTGGTTACGCGTCCACTTACCCTGGCCGTCGTCCTCCTCGTCGACCCGCATCGAGCGGAACTTGTAGAGCTGGAACGAGCGTCCGTCGAGCCCGGTGCGGACCTGCGAGTAGAAGACCGGACCGCCGTCGGCGCGGCGGATCAACCAGGCGATCACCGGGAACAATGGTGCGGTCAGCAGCAGAAGGGTCGCCGAGCCGACGATGTCGAACGCTCTCTTCGCCAGCTGGTGCCAGCCCTGCAGCGGCAGGTGGGTCAGGTTGATCATCGGCAGACCGTCGAGGTCCTCGATCGACGCCCGCATGGCGTAGTACTGCAGCAGGTCGGGCACGACCTTGATGTCGAGCAGCAGCTGACCGGCACGGCGGATGAGCTGGACCGTCTTGTGATGGGCGGACAGCGGCAGGGCGATCACCATCTGGTCCACTCGGTTCTCCTCGACCACCCGCTCGAGGTCCTGCACCGTACCGAGCACCGGCGCCCCCTGGAACCGACACTGCTGCTTTCCCGGATCGTCGTCGAGGTAGCCGACCACGCGGAGGCCGTACTCCCGGTGCAGCTGGAGACGGTCGACGACCCGGCGGCCGAGCTCGCCAGCCCCGACCACCAGCACCGAAACGAGGTTTCCCCTCGTCCGGCGGATCCGCGCCAACGCCGCGAGCGTCGCCCATCGCAGCAAGCTGACCAGCGCCACGTCGATGACGAAGAAGGTCGCCAGGAAGACCCGTGAGTAGGAGACCTCCCGGTAGAAGGTGAGGCCGGCGGCGAGCAGGATCGTCGCCACCAGAACCGCTGCCAGCACCCGCAGCAGCTCGTCCACCTTCGAGCGGATCCGCCGCGGCTCGTACAGGCCCTGGAAGTAGAACACCGCCGCCCACAGCAGCACCACCACCGGCACCAGCTGGGCGTACTCATCGAGCGGCGGCACGCCCTTGGTGACGGGCTGGATCTCGACGTCGAAGCGCAGCCAGTAGGCGGCGAGGAAGGCGACCACAGTGGCGAGGGCGTCGGTCAGCAGAAGCAGCGTGGTCTGCAGCTGGCGACGCCGCTCGATCATGCCAGCACCCTGCCGAAACCGAGCCGGTCGAGGAGAAAGCGGAAGCGCTCCTGGAAGCGGTGGCGGGAGAAGACCAGAGCGCGCTGGCGGAGCAGGTCGGGGTCCCAGGTCCGCTCGAGGGCCGCAGCGGTGGCCTCGACCAGCGACTCCAGGCCCCCGCCCGATGCCAGCACCCCCTCACGGTCGTGGCGGACGATGTCGGCGGTGCCGGACGACGCCAGGCCGACTGCCGGCGTCCCGCAGGCCAGGGCCTCGACCGTGACCATGCCGAAGTCCTCGACGTTGGGCACGAGCAGAGCCGCGGCGCGACGGTAGGCCTGGCGCAGCTCGCTGCGTTCGAGCCAGCCGAGAAAGCGCACGTCGGCGCCACGGGCCTCGCGCCGCATCTGCGCCAGCCGCGGGCCGGTGCCGACGATGTCCAGGCCGCGTCCGAGCTGCCGTGCCACCGCGATCGCCACCTCCACCCTCTTGTACGGAACCATCGCCGCAACCGTCAGCAGGCGGTCGCCACGCTCGCCCCCGGGGGTGAAGAAATCGGTGTCGACCGGTGGCGGGATGACCTCCGCGGAGCGATTCCAGTAGTGCTGGATGCGCCATGCGACCAGTCGTGAGTTGGCGATGAGACGGTCGACCCGGGCCGAGGACACCATGTCCCACTGGCGCAGACGGGCGAGCCGCGCCTCGACCACCGGCTTGAGCAAGCCGGGGATCCGGTCGAGGTAGACGCTGCGCTGGTCCCAGGCGTAGCGCATCGGCGTGTGGACGTAGCTCAGGTGGAAGGCGCCCGGCGGCGGGATGACGCCCTTGGCGACGCAGTGGCTCGACGAGATGACCAGGTCGACGTCGGGAAAGGTGAAGGTCTCCATCGCCGCCGGCATGGCGGGCAGCAGGTATCTCCAGCGTCGCCCGGAGAACGAGGGCAACTGCAGCCACGAGGTCCGGATCGGGTGCTCCTCGAGCGCGCGGTCGACGCTGCCCGGGCGGTGCACCAGAGTGAACAGCGGCGCCTCGGGGAACAGCATCGACAGGTTGGCGGCG
>CAZKKP010000588.1:0-2567 GCA_964553295.1 uncultured Thermoanaerobaculia bacterium
GCTGGTGATCGACGCCACAGGCCACCCCGAGGTCTGGGCGCCGGCCTTCCGGGCGGTCGCCCCCGGCGGCACCCTGGTGCTCTACGGCGGCCACCCGCCCGACACCGAGGTGACCCTCGACAGCCATCGGCTGCACTACGGCGAGATCACCGTGCGCGGCGTCTACCACCACCGCCCCGCGACCTTCGCGGCGGCTCTCGATCGCCTGTCGAACGCCGCCGCCGACCTCGCCATCCTGATCAGCGAGACACACGGCCTCGAGGGCGTCGCCACTGCCCTCGCCGGCATGGCCGAGCGCCGCATCCTCAAGGCCGCCATCCTGCCTCACGGACAGGCCTGACAGCAAGACGACCCGGAGCGCTCCCTCCCCCGCTCGCCGGCCCGGGCCCGTGCCCGCGACCGCCAGCCCGCCACCGCGGGCATCGACCATGAGCCCACCACCCCGGTCGTCGTGCCCGATTCCCGGTCCCGCCGCCAGCCGCCAGCTGCACCAGGAAGCGCAGCAGTCGGAACAGGTCCAGGGGGCGCACCGTTCGTCTGCTCAGCGCTCCCCGACCCCGGCCCCGAGGTGGCCGAGGAGGTGGTCGCCGATGCGCCGGAAGACCTGTAGCGAGGCGCCCTCCGCCCGCAGGCCGTGGCCGAGGTCGGGGAAGAGGAACAGGTCAAAGGTGCGACCTGATCGCCAGGCCCGGTCGGCGAGCTGCAGGGTGTTCTGCGGGTGGACGTTGTCGTCGCCGGTGCCGTGCAGCACCAGGGTCGGCGCGACCAGGGTTCCGGCCCGCTCGAGCACCGAGCCGGCTGCGTAGCCGTCCGGATTGTCCGCCGGCGTCGACATGTAGCGCTCGGTGTAGACCGCGTCATAAAGGCGCCAGTCGGTGACCGGGGCGACCGCCACCCCGACGGCGAAGTCCGCGGGGGCGGCGGTGAGGGCATAGAGCGTCATGTAGCCGCCGTAGGACCACCCCCAGATGCCGATCCGGTCGACGTCGACATGGGGCTGCTCGGCGAGCCAGCGGCGGCCGGCGAGCTGGTCCGGCAGCTGGGCCGAGCCGAGACGACGGTCGACGAAACCCTCGAACTCCCGACCGCGCGCCGCGGAGCCGCGGTTGTCGAGGGCGAAGACGAGCACCCCCTGCTCCACCAGCCAGTGGTGGAAGAGGTGCGTCGACCGCCCCCAGACGTCGCGCACGACCTGGGCGTGCGGCCCGCCGTAGACGTGCACCACGGCCGGGTAGCGGCGGCCCGGCTCGAGCTCCCGGGGCTCGATCAGCAGCGCCTCGAGCGGGGTGCCATCGTCGGCGGCGACGGTCAGGAAGCGGTGGCGCGGCAGGGTCGCCGGGTCGAGCGCGGCGGCAGGCCGCAGGCCGAGGTCCAGCTCGTCGCCGCCGGCGGCGGGCAGCACGAGGTCGCGCGGCAGGCGGTCGAAGGCCGAGTGCCCGGCGAGCACGAAGCCCGCTTGTGGGGAGAGCTCGCCGCTCCAGGTCCCGGGCGTCCCGGCGAGCTCGAAGGTTTCGCCGGTCTCGAGGTCGACCCGGTACAGCCGCCGTTCCCGCGGCGAGGGCCGGGCCGCCTGGTACCAGGCGAATCGACCCGCGGGATCGACGCCAAGGACCTCGGTCACCTCGGAGTCGCCGGGGGTCAGGTCGGTGCGCGCGCCGTCCGCCGCGACCCGCTCCAGGTGCATGTGCCCCGACCGTCGGCTCTGCCAGAGCAGCGACCCGTCGGGGAGAAAGTGCACGCCGTCCACCGGCTCGACCCAGTAGGGATCAGTCTCGTCCACCAGCTCCGCCGCGTCGCCGGACCAGGACGTCGACACCAGGCGCAGGCGGTCCTGAGAGCGGTCGAGGAGCTGGTACCAGAGACCTCGGCCCTCCGGCAGGAAGCCGAAGCGAGGCACGTACACCTCGCCCTCGAAGGCCAGCTCGTGCCGCACGGTGGCGGCGTCACCGACCGCGAAGCGTACGACGTGCAGGGACGGCTTGGGCAACGGGTCGCCGGCCTTCGGGTAGCGCTGCTCGCGCACCTGCGAGTGGGTCTCGAGGAGGCTCACGAGGTGATGCGGAGGGATGTCGCCGTCATCCAGGCGCAGCCAGAGCAGGGCGTCGCCGGTCGGCGACCAGGCGAAGGCGCGGGAGCTGCGGCCGGCGAGCTCCTCCCAGTACACCCAGTCGAAGACTCCGTTGAAGACGGTGTCCGAGCCGTCCGTGGTGAGCCGATGCTCGGTGTCGGTCGCCAGGTCGTACAGCCAGAGGTCGTGCTCCCGGGCGATCGCCAGGCGGCGCCCGTCGGGCGACAGCTCGCGATCCTCGCCCGGCCCCGCCACTGCCAGCCGGCGGGCCTCGAGGCCCTCGAGACGGACCAGCCAGAGCGCCTCGCCGTCGACGACCAGCAGCGCCGAGCCGTCGCTGACGAAGGTCGAGCCGTCGAGCACCTTGGCGTCCTCGGCGGCGCCGACCGCGGCCCTCAGTGCGGGCTCGGCGACCAGCACCTCCCGCCCTCCGGTCTCCGGCCCGAGGCCGATGAGCCGACGCTCGCCGTTCTCCTCGACGATCGCCGCCAGCTGCTCG
>CAZKKP010000589.1:0-2566 GCA_964553295.1 uncultured Thermoanaerobaculia bacterium
CTGCGGCCGCGGGCCTCGCGCATGACCTTCTCCAGGCGGTGGGTGAGAAAGCTCTCGTCTCGGCTGGCCAGCTCGGCGAAGCCGTCGGTGAACAGCAGCAACACGTCGCCGGGGCTCAGCAGGTGGAGTTCGTTGACGCTGTAACGGGCCTTGGTGACGGGCGCGTCGCGCTGCCAGCGCTCCTGGACCTGACCGCAGCTCGAAGGGAACATCCCAAGGGGGAAGAAGCGGACCATCCGTTCCGCCGCTACGGGCACGAAGCGGTCGAACTCCGCCGAGAACACCAGCGGCAGCGGGTGGCCGGCGTTGACGAAGCGGAACGTGCCGTCGAGGGCAATCTCACCGTAGATCAGCGTGATGAAGCGGTCGACGGCGAAGGAGTTGAAGAACCTCGTGTTGAGGTGCTCGAACAGGCGCGGCGTCACGCCCCCGAAGTCGTCCAGCTCGTACAGCACGCCGGTGAGGAATGCCTGGTGGAGCATGGCCACGACGAGCGCGTCGGTGGCGCCGTGGCCGCTGGCGTCGGCGACCAGCACGCCGACCCGGCCGCGGTTGCGCTCGAGCTCGCGGACGATGTCCTCCTTGCCGGCCCGGCGCGCCCGCGACACCAGGCCCTGCATGTCGTAGCGCCCCTCGAAGTCGACGTAGAGCACGTGGTCGCCGCCGGCGGTCTGGTTGAGGTAGCGGGTCTCGCCGAAGATCTCGAAGCCGGCGGTCTCGACGCCGGCGCTGCGCGGCCGCAGCCGACGGAAGATGTCGGCGAGGTTGTCGAGCTCGCGCTCGAGGTGGCTGAGGCGCTGATCGTCCACGGGGCTCCCCGGGCCCGGCGTTCGTCCGACCAGGCCGCGGGCGTTGTACCACCTTCCGGCGCCGTCCGCCATTCCTCGCCCGGATCTCTCGCCGGACTGGATGGCGAGAGCCGCAGGATCCGGGTGGCGAATCGGCATAATGGACCGTGGAGGTTGGGACGTGGCGGAGGATCCAGCGGACGGACACGAGCCGGAGATCGCCCTGTCGAGCCCGACGAGCACCCGGACCGGCGATGGCGCGGGCGGGGGCATGCGGTGGCTCGGCGACCGCTGGCGGCTCGAGAAGCTGGTCGGCCGCGGCGGCCAGGCGGAGGTGTGGCGGGCGCACGACCGGCTGCTCGAGCAGACGGTGGCGTTGAAGATCTTCGACGCCGAGCTGTCACCGGCCCAGCGCGAGCGCCTGCGCCGCGAGGTGATGCTCGGCCGCGAGCTGCGCCACCCCAATTTGGTCCGGGTGCACGAGCCCGCCGAGGTCGGGGGGCGGCTGGCAGTGGTCATGGAGTGGCTCCCCGGCGGCGCCGTCGACTGCGAGACGGCGCGCGGCCCGATGTCGGTCGAGCGGGTGCTCGAGGTCGCGGCGGCGGTGCTCGAGGCCCTCGCCTTCCTGCACTCCCGGCGCATCGTCCACCGCGACGTCAAGCCGTCGAACCTGCTGGTGGACGAGGAGGGTGTGGTCCGGCTCGCCGACCTCGGGTTGGCGCGGCCGATCGAGGGGGTCGCCTCGGTGACCCGCACGCAAGCCGCAATCGGCACCCCGGCCTTCATGAGCCCGGAGCAGCTGCGTGGCGAGGAGCCGCTGCCGTCGTCGGACCTGTACTCCGTCGGCGTCACCCTGTGGCTGCTGCTCGCCGGACAGCACCCGTTCACGTCCACGAGCGAGTTCGACCTCGCCGACGCTCACCTGAACCGGCGGCCGCCGGACGTCAGGCGCCTGCGCCGGGACTGCCCGCGCTGGCTGGCGCGGTTCGTCTCGCGGCTGCTCGAGAAGCGTGCGGCAGACCGCTGGCCGGACGCGGTCGCGGCGCTCGGCGCCTTCGAGCGCCGTAACGGGATGGTCTCGCCTCGCCTGCTGCGCCGCGCCGGCCTGGCGTTGCTCGCCTCGCTCATTGCCACCAGCGGTGCCGTGGCATTGCGAATCGGTCTGCGCGGGGAGCTGGTCGAGGTGTGGTCCGAGGGCGCCGAAGTGCTCGCCGCCGACAGCCGCGGCCGCGAGCTGTGGCGCTCGCGGCTCGAGGGCGAGGTGACGAGCCTCGGCCGGGCCGACGTCGTCGGGGACGCGGAACAGGAGGTCGTGGCGACGGTGGTGAAGGGCGGTCCCGAGGCGCAGGTCGGCCGAGTGGTGGTGCTCGACCCCGGTGGCCGGGAGGTGGCCGGCTGGCCGTCGGTGCCGGACGGTCGCTGGCCGGTCCACTACGGGGTGACTCCCGAGAGCTACCTGCGTCGCTGGACGTCGGCGGATCTCGACGGCGACGGCCGTGAGGACCTGGCGTGGATCACCATTCACCCCCGCTGGCGGCCGTCGGCGCTGGTCGCCGCCGGTCGGGTGTTCGGCGGCGAAAGCCGGGTGCTGCTCGACAACCCGGGCCATCTGATGGACCTCCGGCCCTGGGACGCCGACGGTGACGGCGACGACGAGCTGCTGGTGCTCGCCTTCAACAACGCGCTGGGCTTCCAGCTCGCCCTGGCCATGGTCGACCTGCGACGGGACGAGGTGCACGGGCAGCCGCTGACGGCGCGGGCGCCGGACCCGGCGGCGG
>CAZKKP010000590.1:0-2560 GCA_964553295.1 uncultured Thermoanaerobaculia bacterium
CGAGCCCAGCGCCACCACCGCCGCCGCCACCGCGGCCGCCACCGCGGCCGCCGCCGCCGCCACGACCCATCCCGCGACCCGTCCCACCTCCCGAACCTCTCTGTGCTGAACTCACGGCAACCGTCCTTTCTCCCCGTCCCACCGTTGATCCGGCCGCGGGAGAGGGCTCGTCCATCCCTCTTGTTCCGAACATATGCTCGTTTCGGCGAAACGTCAAGGCCAATCCGTGCGACGGAACCTATCTTCAGAGCATGGACGCCCAGGACGCCCCCAGCGCCACCCCGGCAGCCGCCCTCGCCTCGCCCGCCGGCTGCGAGGCGATCCTCGACAGCATCTCCGACGGCGTGCTCTCGGTGGACACCGAGTGGCGGATCACCGGCTTCAACCGCGCCGCCGAGAAGATCACCGGTGTGGCCCGCGCCGAGGCCCTGCTGCGCCCGTGCCGGGAGGTCATGGGCGCCGACCTCTGCGGCGCCTCCTGCGCCCTCGCCTACACCCTCCGCACCGGCCTGCCGGTGACCAACGTCGCCGCCCGCCTCACCACCGCCGCCGGCCGTATCGTCCCGGTCAGCCTGTCGACGGCGCTGCTCCGGGACTCCGGCGGCCGGCTCATCGGAGCGGTCGAGACCTTCCGCGACCTGTCGCAGGTGGAATCGCTCCGGCGGGCCCTCGACGCACGCCACCGCCGCCACGAGATCGTCACCCGCAGCCCCCTGCTCAGCGACCTCCTGGACCTTCTGCCGGTCATCGCTGCGTCGGACGCCACCGTCCTCGTCGAGGGCGAGAGCGGCACCGGCAAGGAGCTGGTGGCCCGCGCGATCCACGACCTCAGCCCGCGCCGGGAGCAGCCCTTCGTCACCCTGAACTGCGCCGCGGTGCCGGAGGCCCTCATCGAGTCCGAGCTCTTCGGCCACCGCGCCGGGGCCTTCACCGGCGCCATCCGCGACGCTCCCGGCCGACTCCGCACCGCCGCCGGCGGCACCCTGCTGCTCGACGAGATCGGCGAGATGTCCCCCGCCCTCCAAGCCAAGGTGCTGCGCGTGCTCGAGGAGAGACGCTTCGAGCCGGTCGGCGATCCGCGGCCGGTCGAGGTCGACGTCCGCTTCCTCGCCGCCACCCACCACGACCTGGCCCGCGACGTCGAGCGAGGCCTCTTCCGCGAGGACCTGTACTTCAGGCTCAACGTCATCCGCGTCAAACTGCCGCCGCTGCGCGACCGCCGCGAGGACATCCCCCTGCTCGTCGACCACTTCCTCGCCCATCTCACCGCGACCCAGGGCAAGGACGTCACATCCATGTCCGCCGAGGCCTCGGCGGCGCTCCTCGAGCACGACTACCCGGGCAACGTCCGCGAGCTGCAGAACGCCGTCGAGCACGCCTTCGTCCTCTGCCAGGGCGGCGTCATCGAGCTCCGGCACCTGCCCGAGAGGCTGCGCGGCGCCCTCCCGGCCGAGGGCGCCGAACTCGAGCCGCGGCTCGCAAGATGCGAGGCGCAGCTCATCCGCGAGGCCCTGCGCCGGCACGGCTACAACCGGGCCGCGGCGGCGCGCGAGCTCGGCATCCACCGCGCCACGCTGTTCAAGAAGATCCGACGCCTGCGGGTCGCGCTGCCAGCGGTGGATGGGCGCTCCCGGTCCGGCCGGAGTCGACAGTAGCGCTTCGACGACGCTCGGCGCCCGAGACCGTCGCCGCAACGCTCCGGTAGGCCGGTCGACCGGGCCCGCTGGGTCCTGCCAACCCTCTTGATTCGATGATCTTGCTCCATACCGACCGCTCCGGCACGCAGGTTGCGAAGGGCCGTGGGCGAGACCGCCCGGACCATCCCGAACTCGTTCCGAGACCGGCACTCCGGGCCCCGGACCACGCACGGAGGTACGACATGGCCGTCGAGCAGCTTGCCGCCCACGAGGTCTTCAGCTACCTGTCGCCCAACCAGGTCAACGCCATCAGCACCGCGTCAGAGCCGTTGACCCGCTCCGCCGGTGACACCATCTACTACATGGGCGCGCCCGCCAGCCACCTCTATGTGCTGTTACGTGGCCAGGTCGCCCTGCGCCTGCCCGGCCGCGGCGGCGTCAGCCTGCTCATCGAGCAGCTCACCGAGGGCGCCCTGTTCGGCTCCTGCGTCTGCTTCGACATCGACTCCTACTCCCTGACCGCCCAGTGCCTGACCGACGTCGAGCTGCTCCGGATCGACGCGCTGACCCTGCGCCGCCTGATGGAGAAGGACCTCACCATGGGGTTCGCCCTGCAGCGCCACATCTCGAAGGTCTACTTCCGACGCTACGTCGAGACCATGAAGAAGCTGCAGTCGATCGTCTTCAGCCTCCCCCTCGAAGGCGCCTGAGCCGCCCGCAGTCGCGGTGCGCGTGCTCAACGGTCGCCCGTGGCATCCCGCACCGACCCCGACGTCGGCGGGACGCCGGCGCTACAAACGACGCCGCAGCGGCACGCAGCAGCACGCGTCGGCACGCGCTGGCACGCAGCGGCACGCAGCGGCACGCGCCGGCACGCAGCGGCACGCGCCCTCACGACCGATCGTGCAAATTGTAGCGCCGGC
>CAZKKP010000591.1:0-2552 GCA_964553295.1 uncultured Thermoanaerobaculia bacterium
TCGGGGGCGCCTCGGCGCCGAGGGCGGCGATCCGGAGGAGGGTAGGCGAGGTGTTGACGAGCACCGGTCGGGCGGCCGGCGAGCCGTCCACGGCCTGGGCGGCGTCCGCCGGGCGGGCCTCGAGCCAACCCGGAGGAGAGGTGACGGCCAACGGCGGGAGGAGCACCGGCGGTGGCGCCTTCGGCGAAGGCAGCTCGACCTCGAGGCGGTCGATGTAGGCGGCCCCGGTGCGGTAGTTGCGGACCAGGACCCGGATCGAGGACCGCCCCGGGGGAAGCTCGAGCCGGTCGACCCAGCGCAGGCCGACCGTCGCGACGGCCTCCCGCGCCGTCTGGTCGAGCACGACGCCCCGCGACCGGAAGGCGACCAGCTCGCCGCCGTCGCCGAGGTCGCAGGCCGCCAGTCCGACCGGGACGGTGCCCTCCGGCGTGCCGGCGAGCAGGGCCGCTCCGGCCACCTCGACCACCACCTCGAGGGAGAAGGACGTTGCGGCGGCGTCGCCGGGAGCAAGCGCCCAGGCGATGGCGCCGTCGATCTCACCCCGGCAGCCGCGGTCGACCAGCAGGGCCGCGGTGGTGGCGTCGACCCGGGCGAGGTCGAGGAGTTCCAGCGGCGGCATGACGGCCCCGGCGAGCGCGGTCGATGCCGCCAGGGCCGCGACCAGGTGGCTCACCCGCCGGCTCCGACCTCGACCTCGGCGACCGTGGTGGCGGTGACCTCGGCGAGGTCGTCGCGGACGCCCACGGCGACGCGCTGGCGGCCCGGGCGGACCGCCAGCCCGAGGGTGTAGCCGGCGCTGCTCGCGGTCGCCCGGGCGAGGTCGTGGTTGGGTACCACGATGGGGTACTCGCGACGCTCGGGCGTCGACAGCCCGCCGTCTGCGGAGCGGACCACGATCACCAGCGACAGCCGGCCCTCGTGGGCGTCGGCGCCGGGCGCCAGCACCAGCTGGCCGATCGGCACCTGCACCAGCACGGGCACCAGGAAGGTGCCGTCGTCGCGGGCCGTAACCGGGCGCAGCTCGACGACCAGACCGAGGGGGTTGGCGGTGACGTCGAGGGTGGCAGCGGCGACGGTGCGCTCGACAAGGCCGTCGCTCGCCGGTGTGCGGTGGTAGCCCTCGCGATGGCGGACGCGAACGCCTTCGCGACGGACCCGCACCTCGAGCCGGCGGTAGCCGTCAGCCTCGGGAGTCGGCGGCGGGTAGCCGACGGAGTAGTAGCTGGCGGCCTCCGCCGCGACCTGCTCGAGCTGTCCCGGGAGCACCCCGGAGTTCTCCAAGACCTTGCCGCCGGTGACACCGGCCATGGTCAGGAGGGCCTGCTCCTCGACCATGATCTGGCTGACGTCAGCGGCCGAGCCGCCGCGGCTCTCGGCCGAGACCAGGCCGAGGTTGCGCTCGCTGAGCGCCGACAGCGTCATGAAGGTGACGCGGCTGGCGTTGGCCCGCTGCAGCAGGTCGCGAAAGTCGCGGCTGAGGTCGTAGCGACGGCCGAAGTTGAAGGAGGCCACCGCGGCGGCGCCGGCGCTGCTGCCGAGGGCCTGCTGGAGCTCGGCCATGACCCGCTCGCCGGGTCGGGGGTTGACGGCGTCGGAGACCACGAGCACGAGCTTCTGACCGGGCAGCACGGCCAGGGTGTCGACGAAGTCGCCGAGGCTGGAGAACGAGTGGCGCGCCCGCTGAAACGCCTCGGCGGCGTAGGACTGGATCTCGGCCATCAGGTCCGAGGCCTGGACCTCGAGCCCGCCGCTGCCCATCACGCCGGTGGCGCTCGAGGTGTTGCGGATCCGGCGGATGAGCATCTGCTCCTCGACGAGGCGGCTGACCGACGCCCCCTCGCCGCGCAGGGTCTCGAGGGCCAGGGCGATGCGCTCGCGGTCGTCGGTGAAGGTCTGGCGGATGCGGGCGCTGCCGTCGTAGGACACCAGGGCGACCTGCACGTGCCCGGGAAGGCTCTCGGTGAGGAATGCCTCGAGGTGCTCGAGGGCGTTCCGCCGGCGCTGCGGCTCGAGGCCGGTCTCGTCGACCCACACCGCGAGCAGCAGCCGGTCGTCGGGCGACTCCGGCTCGGGCGCCGGCGACTCGCCCTCCACTGCCCCCTCGTCCGCCGCCGGGCGGGCGCCGGGGGCAGCGTAGAAGTGGGTGGGCGTGACCCGGACACCGTCCTCGAGCACCTCGAAGTCGTCCACGGTCAGCCCGGGCACCGGCCGGCCGGCTCGGTCGGTGACGTAGACGTCGACGCTGACCAGCGGCACCTCGAGGGGCTCGAAGAAGGCGCGGCGGGCGTCCTCGGCCCCCTCGAGGGCGCTTGGGGGGGCGAGGACTGCGGCGAGTGCGAGGACGAGCCCCACACACGTGTGGCTGCGGGTTCGAGCCGACATCGGTGACCTCCAGGATCGAGTCAAGGCGGGGGCGGGCGGCCGACGGCGTGCCGTCTCCCGAGTCTAACGCGGCCTCAGCGGCGTTGTTTCAGGCGCGGCCGGTTTACGGGCGTGGCGACCGCGGGCGCCACCGAATCTCGGCCCGGGCGGCGAGGGCTCGTGTCGGCGGG
>CAZKKP010000592.1:0-2545 GCA_964553295.1 uncultured Thermoanaerobaculia bacterium
CCGGCGCCCCGCCAGGGGCCCTCGTCGTGTCGCTCATCGTTGCCTCATCAGCTCGGAAGTCACGAGTGGATCTCCCCCCAAGTATGACCAGATCCCGACCCAAGTGCGAGCCCCCCGACGTCGGCCGACGTCAGGCGACGCCGGCCCGACGGACCGCCGGCCATCGCTCCCGGCGCCAACCCTCGGCCTTCGCGGTTCCAACAGCCGCACAGGAAAGACTTTGGGACCGGATCTCAGCCGGGGGCCTCGGCGCCACTTTCATGGCACGGACCTTGCCCTGGATAGGAGCCGATTCGCCAGACCTGGAGACACGAGCGTTTCAGCCGCTCATTGCGAGGCTACGATGGCAAGAGCACTTCCAGATCCGTCTGTTGTCGACGATGTCGCGCGCCTGACCCGTGATGTTGCCCCGAACGGAAACGGCGATCTCGCGCGGCTGCGCGGCCTTCTGGCCGCGCTCCCTGAAGCGGCAAAGGTCTCGGTGCCCGAACGACTTTCGCTGCTGCGGGTCGACGAGGCCGCGCGCGAGACGGTGCGCGGCATCCGGCTCGACCGGGCCGATCTGCGCTCACCGCCACTGCACGCGCTGCGCCACGATCCGCAGGAAGACCTGCTCGCCGCCCGCCTCGCCGGACCGCTGACCGCCCTCGGCGGGGCCGAGCGGCTGGGGCCGTTCAGCGTGGGTGACCGGCAGGTCTTCTTCGACTTCTGGCGCGCGGCAAAACGCCTCGAAGTGATCGAGAGTGGCGCCGCCGCTCCCGCCTTCGTGCTCACCAGCGCCCGGCGGCCCACCTTTCCGGGCCCCGGGCCGTTGACGCTCGACCTGCAGAAGGGCACAGCCTGGATCCGGGGCGATCTGGTCGGCGGCGGGCTTCCTGCAGGGGCCTACGTCGGTGTCACGGTCGCCGACGGCAAGCTTCGCCTGCCCTCGGTCGTGTCGGCGGCTGCGGGCTCGGTCGAGATCGCAGCGCCGGTCTCGGCCGAGCTCGAGCTGGTGCTGATGGCGGAGAAGGTCGATCCCGCCGAGGGCGGCTGCACGGCGGAGACCGCCCTCACGCTGCCGGTTGTCACGCTCAAGCTCGGGCCCGCGGGCCTGCAGGTCGAGGGCAGCGAAGGCAAGGCCACGGCCTGGGGGCAGGATTTCACCTTCGGTGGGCCCACCGGCGCCGTGCTCTTCGTGCCCCAGCTGTGGACCCTGCTGGTGGGGTACGCGGTCCAGCCCGAGAGCTTCGACGCCGACGCGATCGCCTCGACCCTGGCGGACTTCGAAGGAAAGGCGGCGGTGACTGGGGCGGCGCTTGCCCTGCCCGTCGTCGTCGCGCAGCCGGCGGCGCTCGGCCCGGCGGCGGTGTCGCCCGGCTTCTGGCTGGCCCTTCAAGGGATGATGGCGCGCTGGTACGCACCGGAGACGCGGTTGCACAGGCTCGACCCCTGGATGGCGATCGGGGCGCGCGGCGTGCGCCTGCTCGACATCGACGTGGCGCCGCTCTCGCCTCCGGTGGGCGCCTCGTACCGCCTGTGGGAGCTGCCGGAGACCGACGGCAAGCGGCTTCCCTGGCGCCACACCTACGGCCAGCCGTTTCTCTTCTTCTACGCCTGTGACGTCGTCACCGGCGAGGCCCTCCTGGCGACCGGTCGGGCTCGGGTGGCGCTGGACCGGCCGGTGCAGGCGAACGGCCGCCCCGTGGCGACCGCCACCGGCGCCGGCGTCGTGCTCCTGAGGAACGACAGCTCCGGGCCGCGCGCCACGCTGGGCGCACAAGTCGGGGACGGCGGTGACAACGAGTTCGTGCTGCGCAACGCGCTGGTCTGGGCGACCCGCGCCGCCGCGGTGGTGGCCGACGGCACGCTGCGCGATCGGCAGCTCCTCGACGACGGAAGGCTCGCCGCCTGGTTCGGCGTCTACGCCTGGACGCCGACGCTGCCCGACCCCTACGTCGGAAACTTCCACGTCTGCAAGCCCGGCTTCGACGCGCCGCGGGCCCTGCTCGCCGCGATGGTGGGCTGGCCCAGGCCGGGCGAGCCGCGGCTGTCCTTCGTGGGCGATCTCGGCCTGCCCGTGGTCTGTGAGAATCCGGCCTCGAAGGGCACGCCGGTGCCCGCGCCCCGGTCCGACGGCAACCCCGACGTCGGCCAGACCCAGGCCGAGCAGGGTTCGCTCCACCTCGACAAGGCGAGGCAGGCCGAAGTCGACCGGGCCCGCGCGAAGGAGCTGCGCGAGCGCAAGGCCCGCGTCGAGAAGGCCAGCCAGCTCAACGAGGCCTCCCTGGGCGCCATCGACGGGCAGCTGACCGAGCGCCTCGGCCGCACGCCTCCGGTTCTGCTTCTCGACGTCTCGACCAACCAGGACCTCCTCGGCGTCGCGCTCCCGGGCGCTTCGGGGCGGGGGAGAGAGCCTCTCAGCCACTCGGTCGGCTTCGCCCCCGCCCAGGGCGGGTTCCCGGTTTCCGAGCTCGACGTCACCTCGCGGGTCGAGGCGCTGCGCCTCGTCACCCTGCCGCAAGTGCAGTGGGAGCCGGTGCGCACGCTCGACGAGGATCAGGAC
>CAZKKP010000593.1:0-2540 GCA_964553295.1 uncultured Thermoanaerobaculia bacterium
ATGCGGCGTCGAGGATCCGGTCCCGGGGGGGGGCGGCGGTGTCGAGTGGGACGTCGGTCATCGTTGGCCTCCACTAACTGGTTGATTTAACCAACCAGTTAGTAACATAGACCTCCAGGCCGATCCTGTCAAGGGCGCAGGGCTCGGGGTGCAGGCCGGTCGGGGAACAGGGAACAGGGGCCGGGGGTCAGGGTCGACTCCGGGTTCGTCCTCGCGACTCCCGATTCGCGGACGGTTCTGCGCCTCGACGGGGCCGTCCAGGTCGCGGAGACCTCGTCGCTGTCCGCGTTCGACCTCGTGGCGCAGGAGACCCGCGAGATCACCTTCCACGGCAACCGGCTGAGCTCACTCGCCCTCGACCCCAGCGGCACGGCCCTGGTGACCGGGGACAGGGACGGCACGGTCCGCGTCGGGCCGCTCACCGGTGAGGAGCCGCACCTGCTCTTTGGTCACAGCGGCTCGGTTTGGAGCGTCGCGGTCTCCCCGGACGGTCGCTGGATCGCCTCCGGAAGCGAGGACGGCACCTTCCGCCTGTGGGCAATGCCCGACCTCTCGAAGCCCCCGCTGTACACCCTGCCCCACGCCGAGCTGCTGGCGAAGCTGCGCTCGCTCACCAACCTGCGCGCCGTACCCGATCCCGTTTCCGACACCGGCTGGAAGGTCGACACCCGCGAGCGGGACGGGCGGATCGAGATCGAGCCGGCGATCACGGCCATGAACCTGGTCAGCCGCCCGGGGGGTTGCGTGGCGGTGCCCGAGCAGGAGCTGCCCCCGCTGACCGACGAGATGGTGCGGGATGCACTCGAGCGAGTCCGTCGGTGATTGCCGTCGACACCAGCGTGGTGCGCGTCGGGGCGGTTCGGGTTCGAAGCCGCTGAGGCCCTGGCGCACCCGTGCCGCTGGGTGCCCGACAGCTCGGCCCTCTTCAGGACGGCTTCGAGAAGAAGGTGCGCACATCGAAGCCGGAGGCCTCGGCGGCCCGCGCCAGGACTCGATCGGCGGTGGCGAAGATGCGGCGCCCCGAGGCGTGTGCGATCGCGAGGTGCATCGCGTCCAGACAGCGCAGCGCATGGTCGGAAAGCTCGCCGACCAGGGTGGTCGCGGCGCGCAGGTGCTCATCCTCGACCGGCGTCACGTGGAGATCGCCGCGCGCGACGTCGTCCCACAGCAGGCCGAGGATCTCGATCTCGAGCTCGCGGTCGATCTCGAGGCTCCGGCGGCGGCGGGCGAGCAGACAGCGCATCTCGACGAGGGACAGGGTGCTGATCCCGGCACATGGCAGGGAGGAGAGATAGCGCTCGACGTCCTCGGAGCTGGTCTCGCTGAAGTACCACTTGGCGAGGGCAGAAGTGTCCAGGTACGGGATCTCCACCGGCTCGCGCGGGTCACGCTCGCCGGCGCCGTCACCGCCCATCGCGGTCCTCGCGAATGAGGTCCTCGCTGGGAGCCAGAGGCGGCATCCGGGCGCGCAGGTCCGCATGGGAGGCCATGCGGCGACGCGGGGCGACGGCGACGATCCGGGCGATGGGCCGGCCCCGGCGGGTCAGCAGGAGCTCGCCCTCCTGCTCCATCATCTCGGCCAGCCTGCCGAGATTCTCGCGCATCTCCCGGATCGAGATCTCCCGCATGGCAGCCTCCAGAGTCAATGTAGCACATCGTCGACTGATGTGCTGCAGGGGCGTGACCGAGCCGGGCAGCCGGCGTTCGCGAAACGCCGATTCGTCCGCTCGACACCGTGGTCGGCGGGCTCACTCCCCGGCGTGCAGCCGCTCGTCCCGACTCACCCCCGCCTGCCTGAGGATACGGGCGAGGAGATCGACACTGACGCCGCTCCGGTGCGGGTTCGGGAGAATCAGGCGCAGCGACTGCCGGACCATGAAGGCGTGGCGTCCTCCCTGCAGGGGACCCATGAAGCCGAGCCTGCGAAGACGCCGAATGAACTCGTCCCGGGTGGTCGGCGCGAGCCGGCTCACACCGCGATCCCGGGCACCTCGACGACGACGCCGCCGAGGGGCGGAATCGCGTCACCTCGTCGGATGCCCAGGAGCAGCCAGTCCTCCACCGCTTGGGCGAGGTTCCGCCGGCACTCCTCGAGCGTGCTACCGGTGGCCCAGACGCCATCGAGGCCGGGGACTTCGCCGTAGAATGGCTCCTCGTCCTCGATCATCTCGTAGTGGGCCCGCTCGAGGGCGGCGTTGAGGTACTCCACAATCATCGCGATTCGACTGTATCACGGGCGCCATCGCGAGCCTGCCCGCACCAATGGTGGCAGTGCCTCACAGCCGCATCCCACCTTCGCCCCTGCCTCTGCCCCCCGTCCCCTGTCCCCTCCAACCTCTCATCCCCATCGAGTCGACGGGGCAACCCGCCTGTGGTGTCGCGCCTCAATCCGCGGTCCCGGCCCCGCCCGAGGTCGGCGGGGGATCGGCGGGCTCCAGCGGCGGCGGCGCCGGGGCGGTGGGGTCGAGGCGGGTGAGGGGGTCGCCGATCCACAGCATCGGGGTGCGGGCGTTGTGGAGGTTGGCGGCGAGGCCGGCGCG
>CAZKKP010000594.1:0-2538 GCA_964553295.1 uncultured Thermoanaerobaculia bacterium
ACGGCACAGCTGCTCGCCGGCGACTGCGAAGCGGCGATCGAGACCTACCGCCGGGTGCTGGACGGAGGCATGCGGCATCCGGCGGTCCGCCTCGGCCTTGCCGACTGCCTGCAGCTGACCGGCCGACACTCGGAGGCCGAGACCCTCTATCGCGAGGTCATCGCTGCGCTCGAGGCGAGCCACGCCGAGCCGGGGGCCGCCGAGCTGGGTCTGCGCGCCCAGGCCCTCGCCCACCTGGGCGAGGCGATCGCAGCGGTGACGGCGGTGCAGCAGGCGCTGCGCCTTGCCCCGGAGTCGCCCGACACCCTGTTCGACGCCGCCCTGGTGTTCTCAGTGGTCGGCGACCGGAACTCCGCCGCCTCCTACCGGGAGGCCGCTCTCGCCGCCGGCATGAGCCCGCCGTGGTTCGAGCTGCCCTGGTTCGACGGGCTGCCGCCGGCGCCGGCCGTCACCGCGGGTCGTTGATGATCCTGGGGTCGAGCTCGGCCACCACGCCGCCCTGGGCGTTGTAGACCCGCACCGTGTACTCGTAGGTACCGCCCTTGCCGGTGTTTCCGGTCCCCAGGATGCCGCCGGCACGGCCGACCGGCATCTTGCTGAAGGGCGAGCCCTGCTTGAACTCGACCTCGACGTAGGCGACCTTCTGCTCGAGCTCGCCGAAGGTCCACAGCACCGAGTCCGGACCCTCCTTCCAGTTGACCGTGGTCTCATCGGGGCAGCTGATCTCCTCGTTCTTGAACGTGATCTGGACGGGCACCGGGTTTCCGATCATGGCCCTTCACCTTCCTTCCTCGGTTCGACGAGGTGTATGCGGCGCGGCGGCGCCAGCGCCATCACCGAGGTCTGAACCGTTGAGATCCGAGATCATCATTCAGAATGAAGCTCATGAGAACTTGTGAAACGCCACGAGTCGAGACGATCGTAATCGAGCTCGCCACCGCCGGCAAACAGAAGCGAGAGTGCCGGCTGCCGGCCTGAGGCCCGCACCGACCCTCCGTGTTGACCCCGGATCTCGGCGCGGAGACGCCCGCAACCCGACCGCAGAGAATGAACCACAGAGACACAGAGGAGGGCCTCGAAGGTTGCGGCGCCGTGCCAAGGGCTCTTCCAGGAGCACTTCGGCCGGGTCGCTGCCGGGAATCCCCGCGGTACGGAGGCAATTCTGACCTGGGAGTCGCACAGGGTGTGCTTCCGGCGCAACCTCCAGGTGCTTCGCCCGAAGTCGTCGCCGCCACTGCCCCTGACTCAGCCGGCGCATCGGTTGCGGGTCGGCCCGGGCTGGGCTACCTTGAGCGCGACGCGGACACCCCGATGAAGCTCATCATCCAGATCCCTGCATGGAACGAGGAGGAGCACCTCGGCACGGCCCTGGCCGCGCTGCCGCGGGCGGTGGCGGGCTTCGACGAGCTCGAGGTGCTGGTGGTCGACGACGGCTCTGACGACCGCACCGCCGAGGTCGCCCGCCGTCATGGCGCCACCGTGGTGCGGATGCCGGTGCACCGCGGCCTCGCACTCGCCTTCGCCACGGGACTGCGCGCCGCGCTCGACCGCGACGCCGACGTCATCGTCAACACCGACGCCGACAACCAGTACGATGCCGCCGACCTGCCGGCCCTGGTCGCACCGATTCTCGCCGGCGAGGCTCAGATGGTCGTCGGCGACCGCCAGGTCGACCGCATCCGGCACTTCTCGCCGACCAAGAAGCTGCTCCAGAAGCTCGGCTCCTGGGTGGTGCGTCGGCTGTCCCACACATCCGTCCGGGACGCGACCTCGGGATTCCGCGCGTTGTCTCGCGAGGCAGCGCTCAAGCTGCACGTCTTCACCCGCTTCAGCTACACCCTGGAGACCATCCTGCAGGCCGGCGAGGCGGGCCTCAAGGTGGTCTCGGTGCCGATCCGCGTCACCCCGGGCCCCGGCCGGCCGTCCCGCCTGTTCCGCTCCAACCTCGGCTACGTCGTCCGCTCCCTCGAGTCGATCGCCCGCATCGTCGTTCTGTACAACCCGCTGCGTCTGTTCCTCCGGGTCGGCGCGGTGCCCGTTGCGGTGGCGCTCGCCCTGTTGGCGCGCTTCCTCTGGTTCTACCTCACCGACCACTCGCCCGCGGGCCACGTGCAGTCCCTCATCCTGGCGGTGATCCTGATCGTGATCGGCGTCCAGATCTGGGTGGTCGGTATCGTCGCCGACCTCATCGCGGTCAACCGCCGGCTGCTCGAGGAGGGGCTCGAGCGACTGCGCCGGACCGACCGCGGCCCGCTCCCGTGAGCCCCTGGACGGTGGGTCCTTCCCTCTCCGCTTCGGCTCGCCGCTGGCGCCGCCGCCGGGCGGCCGGCGCGGTGGTCGCGATCGTGCTGGTGTCGGTCACCCTGTGGCTGGCGCGTCCTTCGGCGGTCTGGCAGCTGGTGATCGGCGTCCGACCGGGCCCTCTCGCCGGCGCCGCCGCCGCCGCCCTGCTCGCGACCCTGTGCCGCGGTCTCCGGCTCGCGCTGCTGCTGCCGACCGGCCGCCTCACCGTGGGGCCGGCGGTGGCGGTGGCCGCGG
>CAZKKP010000595.1:0-2526 GCA_964553295.1 uncultured Thermoanaerobaculia bacterium
CTGGTGCGGTTCGCCGTCGGCCTGGTGCTGTGGGTGCTGGTGGTGTTCTTCCTTCTGCTCGACGGCGCCAGGCTGCGCGAGTGGTTTCACCGCACGCTGCCGCTGCCGGTGGAGCAGCAGGACCTGGTGTCGCACCGCTTCACCGACATGGCGGGGTCGATCGTGCTCGGCAACGGCATCGCCGGAGTGATCCAGGGCGTCGTGGGCGGCCTGACCTTCGCGGCGTTGGGCCTGCCCGGCCCGGCCCTTTGGGGCGTGGTGATGGCGATCCTCGGTTTCATCCCAGTGATCGGCATCTCAATGGTCTACATTCCGGCGACCCTGATCCTGCTTGTCGTCGGCGACGTCGAACGGGCGCTCTGGCTGCTCGGTGTGCTGGCGGTGTTCTCGACGGCGGTCGAGTACTGGCTCAAGCCGATGTTTGTCGGCCGGCGGACGCAGATCCACACCTTGCTGATCTTGGTCTCCCTGATCGGTGGAGTCGATGCCTTCGGCGCCGTCGGTCTCCTGATGGGCCCGCTGATGATGACCGCCTTCCTGACTCTGGCGAGCATCTTCCAGGAGCATTACCGCCCCTTCGTGCGCTCCCGACCCGTCCTTCCAAAACCCGGGCCCGGGCATGAGGGCTGAGGGCGTGTAGAGATCCTGCTCTCTGCAGTCTGTGCCGTATCAGCATTATAAAAGAACTATTTTCCAGTGATTTGCGAGTGGCCGTGCTTGCGCAGGGCCGTTCTCTCGCAGGCACTCACAGCCGAGGGCTGAGGACGGAATGGTGCGCTGCGGCATGGTGTTCTAGTCGCAGCGCGGCATGTTGGTGTACAAAGGAAGACGAACCGCACGCGACGCCGACAGGGAGGCCTCCGCCATGAAGAAGGAATCGAAGAAGAAGAACCCGACCCGGACCACGACGCGACCCGAGCCGGTGGCGCCGGGCGACGAGCTCGCGGCCTTCGAGGCGCGAGTCGCCGAGATGCAACGCTGGATGGACGGCCCCCGCTTCGCCGAGGTCACCCGGCTCTACGGCGCGCGCCAGGTGGTCCAGCAGCAGGGCACGATCCCGCACGACTACACCATCTCCCGGCAGGCGGCCGAGCAGTTCTACGACCGGCTGCGCGAGCTCTTCCGCGAGGGCCGCTCGATCACCACCTTCGGGCCTTACAGCCCGGGCCAGGCGGTGGCGATGAAGCGCATCGGCATCGAGGGCATCTACCTCGGCGGCTGGGCGACGTCGGCCAAGGGGTCGATCTCGGAGGATCCCGGCTCCGACCTGGCGAGCTACCCGCTGAGCCAGGTGCCGGACGAGGCGGCGCCGATCGTCAGGGCGCTGCTGACCGCGGACAAGAACCAGGAGTACCTGCGGTCACGGATGACTCCCAAGCAGCGGGCGGCGACGCCGCGGGTCGACTTCCGGCCGTTCATCATCGCCGACGCCGACACCGGCCACGGCGGCGACGCCCACGTCCGCAACCTGATCCGCCGCTTCGTCGAGGTCGGGGTGCCCGGCTACCACGTCGAGGACCAGAAGCCGGGCGCCAAGAAGTGCGGCCACCAGGCGGGCAAGGTGCTGGTGCCGGTGGACGAGCAGATCAAGCGCCTGAACACGGCGCGCTTCCAGCTTGACGTCATGGGCGTGCCGGGGATCATCGTCGCCCGCACCGACGCCGAGGCTGCGACCCTGCTCGACAGCACCGGCGACGAGCGCGACCAGCCCTTCGTGCTCGGCGTGACCAATCTCTCGGTGCCGAGCTGGAAGGTCGCCTACATGGCGATCCTGAAGCGGTTCAACGAGATGGGCCTGGCGGACGTCAACGGCCACCTGCTCTACAAGGTGTCCGACGCCGCCCTGGCGCGAGCCGGCGCCTGGCTCGAGCACGCCGGCGTCTTCGGCTACATGCGGGACCTGCTCACCGCCCACGCCGGAAGCCCGGTGCTGCCGATCGACACCATCGTCGACCAGGCGATCGACCGTTTCTCGACCCTGTGGGAGATCCAGGCCGGCGTCAAGACCCTGGGCCAGGCGGTGGCCGACGCGATGTCCTTCGACATCGAGCAGGGCCAGGAGCTCGAGCTGACGGTCGAGGGGTGGCTCGAGTGGGCGAAAGACGCCTCCTGGCAGGAGGCCCGGGAGCGGGCCGCGGCGATGGGCGTCGAGGTGGTCTGGGACGCCGAGCCGGCACGGACGCCGGAGGGCTTCTACCCGATCCTCGGCGGCATCCCGTATGCCATCCACAAGTCTCTGGCGGTGGCCCCGTACTGCGACATCCTGTGGATGGAGACCAAGACCGCCGACCTGCACGACGCCAAGGTCTTCGCCGATGCGATCCACGCCGTGTACCCGGACAAGATGCTCGCCTACAACCTGTCGCCGTCCTTCAACTGGGACACCACCGGCATGACCGACGAGCAGATGGCGGCCTTCCCGGCCGAGCTCGGCAAGCTCGGCTTCGTCTTCAACTTCATCACCTACGGCGGCCACCAGGTGGACGGCATGGCGGTCGAGGAGTTCGCCACGGCCCTCAAGCAGGA
>CAZKKP010000596.1:0-2525 GCA_964553295.1 uncultured Thermoanaerobaculia bacterium
CTGGAGGTCGCTGTCACCGAACTCGAGCCCGTGGCGGACCCTGCCTCGGGCGAGCTCGGCGATCTGCCCCTCGAGAACGACACTCCGGCCATCGCTGAGCTCGGGCCCATCGCAGCGATCGAGGTTGATCCCGTCGCCGACACCGGCGCCCTGGCGGCGCCGAGTCCGGTTGACGAGAACCGTGACAAGGACCAGTGGTGGTGGCAGGACGACGAGCCTGCCGACGTCGCCGACGCCGTGGCGACCTGGGACTCCGGCGGCGGCGCGCCGGAGGCCGCCGAGCAGCCGGCGGCGGCCCCGAGCGCAGACCCGGCGCTGACCGCCGAGCCGCCGTCGGACGACTCGAGCGCAGACCCGGCGCTGACCGCCGAGCCGTCGTCGGACATCTCGAGTGCGGACCCGGCGCCCTCCGCCGCGCCGTCGGCCGACGTCGACGCCGATGACGACCCGAGCGCGTCTGAGTTCTTCGAAGAAGCGGCGCCGTCGGTCGACGGGACCTGGTCGGAGGGTCTGCCGAGCGATCCTGAGCGGGATCGGGGGGCCGCGGCGCTGCTCGACATCCGCGCTCACACTGCCGGCAACGGGCGGCGCACGGTGGTGACGATCACCGCCGACGCTCCCTTCCTGAACGAGCAGGTGCGACACTCCCGCTTCAACAACCCGCCACGCCACCTGGTCCGGCTCATCGGCTTGCCCACGACCCTGGCGCCGTTTCGGGTCGATGTGGGCGACGGCAGGGTTGTTGCGGTGCGGTCGGCGCCGCACCCGCACCTCGACCCTCCGGAGGTCCACGTCGTCGTCGACCGAGTCTCCGACGGGGTCCGGGTCACATCGGTCCGGATCGCGGGTCGAGTCCTGCTCGTCGAGGTGGAGTAGCCCGGATCCCGCACCGTGGGCCGTTCCGAGGGCGGCGAGGCGTCATTCCCGGTGTGGCTGGCGGCCCATGGGGCCAACCGGCGGGCCGGACGGGAGTTCGCGCACCCGAAGACGACCTGGCGCCGTCGTCGTCGACGTCGACGCCATGTCTCTGACATCGGTGGGCCGGAGATGCAACGTGGCTGGCGGCACGGCAAGAGTCGTACCCACGTGAAGGCCGTTCCGGTGGGCGAAACTGGTGGCGCCGAGCCTCGGCGATGTCGCACGTCAACAGCAGCGTCCATCATCCATAAAGCATTTCTCATGCATTACTTGCGAGACCGTGTCGGGAGGTCTGGACGCTCTGTCGGCCACGGCAGGATCCCGGTCGGATCCCCGGGCAGCGCTTCGCCGCCATCGGTGTGGGAGAATCGGCCGATGGGCGCCATCCTCGGCGTGGTGGGCGACAGGGGTGCCCCGAGGGTCGGCGAGGTGCTCGGCAGGATGCTCGGGCGCTCACCACACCGGGGGGACCCGGTGCGGCTCGACGAGCCTGGGGTCGCGCTCGGCATCCAGACGAACGACCGGGAGGCTTCCCTGGGTGGAGCGGGCCCGATCCGGGTCGCCGTGCACGGCGATCTCGGCTCTCGTACGGCCGTCGAGCGACTTCTCGACGACCAGGGCGCCGACGACCTCGCGGATGCCACCCTGCTCGCCAAGGCCTGGCGGTCGATCGGCTCCCGCGTCCTCGAGGACCTCGAGGGCGAGGCCGCGGTCGTCGTCCACGACCGCGACGCGGGATGGTTCTGGGCCTACCGCACGCCGACCTTCGGACGGCCGCTGTTCACCTGCGTCGACCGCGGCCGCCTGCTGCTCGCCGGCGAGGTGCGCCAGCTCGTCGCCGGCTGCGCCGAAGCGCCCGGTGTGAACGCCGAGGCGGCGACACGCCTCGCCCTCGGGATCGCCGGCGCCGACGACTGTGTCATGTATCACGGTGTCGCGGCCCTCAGCCCGGGGACGCTCTACCGCTGGCGAGCTGCTGACCCCGCGTCGTCGCCCGTCGAGGAGACCGTCTGGGCGCCTCCCGAGCCCCTCGCATGGTCATGTCGGACGAGAGCCGAGGCCGTCGAGAGAGTACGGGCGGCGCTGGACGCCGTGATCCCCGCCGCCGCGCCCGATGGTCCGTTCGCCGTGGCGGTCTCGGGCGGGCTGGACTCCGCGACGGTTTGGGCCACCCTCGCTCGGCACGGCCGAACCGAGCCCGTCGGCTGGCCGGGCGGGCGGCCCTTCGCCTATGGCCTGCCGGGGACGACCTCTGACCCGAGCTGGTGGGCCTGGGCGGTGTTCGCGGCCACCAGGGCCGACGGGGTTCTTCTCGACCTGGCCCGGGTCGACCCCTTCTCGGTGGCGCCCGAGGTGCTCGAGCCTCTCGACCACCTGGCTGATCCCCACCTCCTCCTGCTCGACGCCTTGCTGGCGGCTGTCGCCGACGACGGTCGACCGGTGGTGCTCACCGGTGAGGGCGGCGACGAGCTGTTCACGTCCTCCGACGCCTTTCTCGGCGACGAGCTGCGGTCCGGTCGCGTCGACCGCTTTCTCGCGGACAGCCTGAGAATTGTGGCCGCCCGTGGCGTCCCGGGCGCGCGAGCGGTCGCTCGTGAAGGCGGCAG
>CAZKKP010000597.1:0-2519 GCA_964553295.1 uncultured Thermoanaerobaculia bacterium
TCAACTCGCCCAGCGCAAGCGCGTCCCGCGGATCGCCCTGCGCCCTGCGCCGCCCCTCAGCCATGGCGGCGCTCCTCGAGTCGTCGCTCGCCCGGGCCGACGTAACGGCTCAGCGGACGCACCAGCCGGATCGACTCCAGGGACTCCCGGACCAGGGCGACGAGACCGGCGGTCCTGGCGGCGGCCACCAGCACCGGCACCTCGTCCGCCGCGGCGCCCAGCAGGTACAGCGCAAGGGCGCCGTAGAGGTTGATGTTGACGTACACGCCCTTGGCGGCAAGCCTCCGGGAGGCCTCCTCCTCCACCGCCCTGGCCCGGTCGAAGAGCTCGCCGCGACCACCCCGACGAGCCAGGGAGGCGCAGGTCTTGCGCAGCGTCACCACCCGCGGGTCGGGCATCCGGTACTCGCGGTGGCCGAAGCCGGCGATGACCCCCCCCGAGGCCAGCGTCGACTCCACCCAGGCGCCCGCGGCCGCGGCCGACGGCAGCGCCAACAGCTGCTCGACCACCCGCTCGCCGGCGCCGCCGAAGCGCGGCCCGCGCAGCGCCGACAGCCCGGCGACGACGTTGTAGTAGGGGTCGGCCAGGGTCGAGGCGACGATGATCGAGGTGAAGGTCGGCGCGTCGAGGCCGTGCGCCGCATACAGCGTCCACACCAGGTCGAGGGCGCGCACCTCGTGGGGCGCCGGCTGGCGGCCGTTGAGCGCCCCGAGCAGCCCCTCGGCGAGGCTCTCCCCGGGCGGCGGCGCCGGCGAGGGCCGACCGCGGCGGTGGCAGGCCAGCTCGGCCACCACACCGACCACCTGCCCGAGGGTGCGCAGCTCCCGCCAGTGACGGTCGCCGGCCAGGTCATCCCCGGCGGCGAGCTCGTGGCAGCCCAGGGCCGAGATCCCGGCCCGCAGAACCCGGGTCGGATGGGTGCCGGGCTCCAGGTCGCGCACCAGCGCCACGACGTCTGAGGGTAGCCGCCGGCTCGAGCGCAGGCCGTCTCGGAAGAGCACGAAGGCGCCGGCATCCTCCGCCGCCTCCCGCCCGGTGATCAGCAGGTGGGCGGCCTCCTCGAAGTCGCTGCCGACGGTCAGGTCCTCGATCGGCACGCCGCGGTAGCACAGCATGCCCGAGGACGGGTCGAGCCACACCACCCGGGTTTCCCCGGCCACCACGCCCGCCAACCCGGCGCCGACATCGGTCACCACCGGCCACTCGAGCCCCTCCACCCGCCACGAGAACCCGGGATCCAGCGTCGCCAGCTCGGTCACGGCTGCCCCATCCTCCCTTCAGACCGCAACGCCGGGTCGACTATTCCCCAAGAACCCCACTGCCCGACTCCCCCACCCCGGGCCCGAGCCCGGATCAGGGCTCAGAGCTCAGAGCTGAGGGGCCCGAACCCGAGCCCGAACCCGAGCTTCCCGCCCGGGCAGTGCGGGACATCCGGGATCGGGCGGCGGGCCGCCGGGCGCGGGCGCCAACCCGCGACACCCCCGGACCGCGGGCGCTGCCCGGGGCATCGTCGAGGCGGTGCTCGACCCGGGTGGCGCCGGCTGGGTGGGTCTCGGCTTCGCCGAGCTCGCCCGGACGCCCCTGCCCGCCTCCGGCCAGGTCTGGGTGGCGCTCAACGCCGGCGGCCGGCTGACGGTGCGCGCCGCCGGCTCGCGGTACCTGCTGTACCAGCGCGGCCAGCCCCATCCAGCCTTCCAGCCCGGGCCCAACCGCGTCCGCCTGCAGTACGACCGGGTCACCAACCGGGTCCGCCTGTGGCTGAACCGGGTCGAGGTCGAGCTGGACCACCCGGACCTCGACGTTTTCGGCTTCGTGCCCTCGATCCAGGTGGCCGGCTTCCAGGGCCACTTCCAGGGCGCCGGCCAGAAGTCGGGCGGCGCCGAGATCCTCGGCTTCAGCGTCGAGCTCGGCGAGGAGGACCTGGCCGACAGCTTCACCACCGGCGTCGCCCCCCGCCTGGTCGGCGCCCCCCTCGACGGCGTCCCCGTCGAGGTCGGCGGCGTGACCTGGTCGGCGACCTCGTCGGTGTGCTTCGGCAAGGAGTCCCTCACCAACGCCGACAGCGCCTCCGAGCCGCGGGCCGGCGTCCCCTTCAACCCTGCCGAGCACCCGGGCTACCGCACCGCTGCCGTGGAGGCGGTCACCCAACCCGACGGCGCCGGTGGCTGGTTCGGCATCGGCTTCGCCAGCGTCCCCACCGGCGCCTTCTGGAACAGTGGCCAGGTGTGGCTCATGCTGCGCCCCGACGGCGTGGTCCAGGTCATGGCCGACGGCGCCGCCCACACCCTGTTCAACGCGCCGGTCAACCCGACCCTGCCGGCCCGCCTCAAGCTCGAGTACGACCGGCTGACCAACGGCGTCCGCGCCTGGGTGAACTCCACCGAGCTCGAGCTGACCGCCAGCCTCGGCGAATTCGGCTACACCCCGGCGATCACCCACGCCGCCTTCCACCGCTTCGTCAACTGAGGCGGAGGCGCCGGACACCCCGGACGACTACGTCGACGTCGGCTTCAAGGCCT
>CAZKKP010000598.1:0-2513 GCA_964553295.1 uncultured Thermoanaerobaculia bacterium
GCAATGCTCGGAGAGTCGCTCGGCGAGGCCCAGGGGCGTCGGTCGGCCGACGTAGTGCTCGAGCAACCCGACCAGCCGCTTCTGGAACCGGCGGTCGCGCCGAGACCCGGCGTAGGCCTTCTCGAGCTCGGCCAGGGGCTGCATCAGGGTCTCCGGGACGAATCGGCCGCCGTAGGCGCCGAAGTAGCCGCTGCGATCGGGAAGCGTCGTCGTCATCCCACCTCCAGGGGGGCGGCATCATACCGGAGAGGCGCGGCAGGGTTGCCGGGCGAGGGCTCGCGTCAGATGCCTGCGCCCTCGGTGAAGCTCTCGGGGGTCGCGCGGGCCTGGGCGATGCGCGAGCCGGGCGGGACCGAGCGCGTCAGCCAGACGTTGCCGCCGATCACCGAGCCTCGGCCGATGGTCACACGGCCGAGGATGGTCGCGCTGGAGTAAACCACCACCCCGTCCTCGAGCACCGGGTGGCGGTCGATGCCCTTGATCGGCCGGCCGTGCTCGTCCAGGGGGAAGCTCTTGGCGCCGAGGGTGACCCCCTGGTAGAGCCGGACCCTCTCGCCGATCACGCAGGTCTCGCCGACGACCACGCCGGTGCCGTGGTCGATGAAGAAACGCTCGCCGATGCGCGCGCCCGGGTGGATGTCGATACCGGTCTCCGAGTGGGCGTGCTCGGCGATGATGCGCGGGATGATCGGCGCGCCGAGGACGTGCAGCTCGTGGGCGATGCGGTGCGAGCAGATGGCCCGCACCCCGGGGTAGCAGAAGATCGCCTCGGCGGTCGAGGTGCAGGCCGGGTCGCCCTCAAAAGCGGCGACCGCGTCCAGCGCCAGCAGCCTGCGGAGCTCCGGCAGCCGGCGCAGGAAGGCGGCGGTCATCCGTCGCGCCTCGGCCAGGCACTGGCTCGGCGTGCGCTCGCCGGCGTCCCGGGCGCAGGCGAAGCAGAGGCCGCGGTGGATCTCGTCGACCATGACCAGGGACGCCCGGTGCAGGGTCGAGCCGAGGTGGAAGGGCAGGCTCTCCTCGGTGACGTCCCGGTTGCCGAAGAAGCCCGGGAAAAGCACCGAGCGGAGCAGCTCGACGAGCTGCACGACCTCGCTCGGCGATGGCAGCGGGTGGCCGCTGACGGTGCGTCGCATGGTCGTGGCGAGACGTCCGTTCTGCTCACCGAGGGCGGCGACCACCTCGGGCAGGACCGTCTCCACCTCCTGCGGCCGGTGGTCGTGGTCGAAGATCGGCAGCTCGCTCATGCAGCCCTCCAGCCCGCGTAACGTGGCCTCCGGGAAGGATAGTCCCGCCGCGGCGCCGCCGGGATCCTGCCCTCCCTTCACAGTGGCGGATCGGGAACATCCGCCGGGCGAACGCGTAGTCTGTAGAGTGAACGAGGTCTGGCGAGGAGGGTGGGATGTCAAGAGCCTGGCGGTCGGTCGTCGTCGTGCTGGTGCTGCTCGCGGTGGGCCCGGTCGGAGCCGTGGAGGAGGAGGCGCCGCCTGAGCTTCCCGCGGCGCCCGCGCTCGGGCCGGGTTGGATCGGGGCGCCGCCGCCGGAGGAACGGATCGTGCTGCCCGAGGCGCTTCGCGCCAAGGCCTCGAGCACCGCCCTGGTCGACGCCTGCGTCCGCGCCGCGATGCGCCGCCACGGCACGCCAGGAGCGGCGGTCGCGGTGGTCGACGGCGGCGAGGTCGTCTTCGAGAGCGGCTTCGGTGTCAAACGGCGTGGTGAGGACGATCCGGTGGGCCCGGACACCCTGTTCCGGATCGGCTCGGTGACCAAGCAACTCACCGCCGCCGCGGTGCTCCAGCAGGTCGACGCCGGCGCGGTGAGCCTCTCCGACCCGGTGACGCGGCACGTCCCGGAGCTCGCCCTCGACGAGCGCTTCAGCGCGGACCGGCTCGCCGTACGCCACCTCTTGACCCACACCGCGGGTTACCCGGACAACTTCGTCGACGTCGTCGGGCCGGTCGGCCCGGAGGCCCTGACGAACTGGGTCGCAAGCCAGCAGGGGATCGAGCTGCACGCACCGCCGGGCCGTTTCTGGAACTACTCCAACCCCAACTTCTCTCTCGCCGGGCTCGTCGTCGAGCGGGCCTCCGGCCTGCCCTATCACGAGTACATGGCGGAGCGGGTCTTCGCCCCCGCCGGCCTGGCTCGCACGACCCTGCTGCCCGCCGAGGTCGTCGCCGACGGCGACTGGGCCTGGGGGCACCTTCAGGACCCGGTCTCCGGCCAGGAGACCGTCTACCGACCCGACGACTACGACAGCTGGGCCTTCGCCCCCGCCGGCTACGCCTTCTCGACCGCCGGCGACCTCGCCCGCTGGGCGCTCCTGCTGATCGACGGCGGCGGCGGGGTGCTGAGCCCGCAGTCGGCGGCGGCGATGCAGGCGGCCCATGTGGCGATCCCGTCATGGCCGCTCAACTGGTACGGCTACGGCGTGTTCCCCGCCCCCAACGACGGCGCGGCCTTCTGCTCCATCGGCGTCGACGGCGGCAACCAGTTCCTGAACGTCTTCAACGACT
>CAZKKP010000599.1:0-2508 GCA_964553295.1 uncultured Thermoanaerobaculia bacterium
GCCAGCCGCAGCGCGAACGACGGCGCCGGCAGCACCGCCGGCCGCCGCAGCACCCCGCCGAGGGTGCGGGTGAACTCGTGGCAGCGCAGCGGCGTCGGGGCGACCAGGTTGACCGGTCCGGAAAGGTCGTCGCGTTCGAGGGCGAAGAGCATGGCCCCGGTGACGTCCGCCATGCCGACCCACGGCCACCACTGGCGCCCCGAGCCGACGGGGCCGCCCAGGCCGAGCCGAAATGGAGTCAACATTCGGGCGAGGGCGCCGCCGCGGGCGACGACCATGCCGAGGCGGAGCAGCACCACCCGGACCCCGTGCTCGGCCGCGGCCGTGGCGGCCGCCTCCCAGTCGCCGGCGAGCTCGGCCAGGAAGCCGATTCCCTGCGGCGAGCTCTCGTCGAGAGCCTCGTCCCGACGGTCGCCGTAGTAGCCCGTCGCCGAGGCACTGAGCAGCACCCGCGGCGGCCGGCTGCAGGCCGCCATCGTCTCGACCAGGGTCCGGGTCGCACCGAGCCGGCTCGAGCGCAGCTCGGCCTTCACCGCCGGGCTCCAGCGGCCGTCGGCGATCGACCGGCCGTTGAGGTTGACCACGGCATCAGCGCCCTCGAGCACTGCGGGGTCAAGCTCTCCCCGCTCCGGCCGCCAGGGCGCCGTGCCCTGGCAAGCAGCCGTGCCCGACTCGCGCACCAGGCGCACCACCTCGTGACCGGCCGCTTCCAGCTCCGATATCAGGGCCTGGCCGACCAGGCCGCTCGATCCCGACACGACGACGTGCATCACCCCGGGTAGCGCGGCAGCCGGGTGGGGTATTCCTCCGTCAGCGCGAGCGCCGCCAGGTCGAGAGGCGCCGGTCGAGCAGGGTGGCGATGGCGTCGAGATGGTCCGGCCGGTCATTGAGAGCGGGAACGTAGCGGTAGGCGCCGCCGCCGGCGGCATGGAACAGCTCGCGGTTGGTCACGGCCATCTCCTCGAGGGTCTCCAGGCAGTCGGCGGCGAAGCCCGGGCAGAGCACGGCGACGCCGTCGAGCCCGGCGCCCCCCCAGCGTTCGAGGAGTCGGTCGGCGTAGGGCTTGAGCCAGGGCTCGCGACCGAAGCGCGACTGGAAGGCCATTTTCCAGCGACCGGGTGGCAGCTCGAGCCGTGCGGCGAGCTCGACCGCGGTGCGCGAGCACTCCCGGGGGTAGGGATCGCCGGCCAGGGCATAGCGACGCGGGATGCCGTGGAAGGAGAGCAGCAGCCTCTCGGGCAGCCCGTTGCGGTCGAAGTCCTCCTGCACGCTGGCAGCCAGCGCTGCCAGGTAGCCCGGGTCCCCGGCGTAGGAGGACACGGTCTGCACCTCGGGCACCCGCCGCCATCGGCCGAGCTCGGCGAACAGGGCGTCGAAGGTCGAGGCGGTGGTGGTGGCGCTGTACTGCGGGTACAGCGGCAGCACCAGGATCCGACCGCAGGCGGCCCGGTCGAGCTCGGCCAGCGCCTCGGCGATCGACGGCGAGCCGTAGCGCATGCCGAGCGCAACGGGGACCTCCGGGCCGAGCCGTCGGGCGATCCCCTCGGCCTGGCGGCGCGACATGGTCAGCAGTGGCGAGCCGTCCTCGGTCCAGATCGCCCGGTAGAGCCTGGCCGAGCGCCGCGGCCGCAGTGGCAGGATGACCAGGTTGAGGATCACCCACCAGAGCGCGGGCGAGGCCTCGACGACCCGCCGGTCGCCGAGGAACTGCCGCAGGTAGGGCCGGAGGGCGGCGGCGGTCGGCGCGGCGGGAGTGCCCAGGTTGGCGAGCAGAACGCCGGCTCGACCGCCGGCCCGTGCCGGCGACTCCGGCGCCCGGTAGCTCACGGCCGCGGTCCGTGTTCGACGCCGGAGCGTCGGGACGGGCCGGTCACTGCCCGGTGGGCGCGTCGACGAAGTCCTCCGGGTCGAAGTCGCCACCATCCGGAATGCGGTCCATGAGCCTGCGGACCATCTCCTGGTGCTTGACCTCCTCATCGCGCAGCCAGCCGAAAAGCTCCTGCATCTGGGGGTCCTTGATGGTCGGCAGGGCGGAGTCGTAGAACTCGAAGGCCTTGGTCTCGGCGGCCAAGGCAACCTCGAGGGCCGCCTTGACGCCCATGAAGGCGCGAGCCTCTTCGAAGGCCGGCGCCTCGACGTCGAACAGCATCGAGGGATCGGCGGTCACCGGCGCGTCGCCGAAGGCCGCCGTGCGGCGGTCGGCGATTGCAGTCGCGTGCTTGAGCTCGTTCTCGGCCATGCAGCGGAAGAAGCGTGCCGCCTCGGGGGTGCGGTGGGCCTCCATCTGGGCGGCGAAGTCGTCGTAGCGGTCCTTGGCCTCCTCCTCTATGAAGATGGCGAGGTCAAGGGCGTCCTTCACGGTCAGCGACCCGAAATCGAGGTGATGAGTCATCGCGGTCCTCCCGGGCGCAGCGTGACGCGGCCGACAATCCCTGTCAAGCCCGTAACGAACGGTGAATCGCAACGCGGGCCTGCAAGCCGAGCGCATGAGGTTGAACCACAGAGGCA
>CAZKKP010000600.1:0-2504 GCA_964553295.1 uncultured Thermoanaerobaculia bacterium
CTCCTGGTCGTCGAGGGCGATGTCTGTGGCGATGCTCACGTCGTCCTCCTCGGGTACCACTCACCGTCTCGCTCCCGGACGGCGCGGTCGCAGTGCAACTGGTCGAGCACGTCCCTGGTCCGGGACAGCCGTAGCCCGAGCCGCGTCGCCACCTCGAGCGCGGTGGCGCCGGGGTAGCGGTGCAGCTCTGCCAGGACGCTGCGGTGCAGCCGGTCGGGGGTCATACCGGCACCAGGTCGCGGACGGCGACGAGGTACCGTTGGGCGTCCTCCGCCGTGGCCAGGTACGCCCGCCCCTCCGAGTCCGAGTCGACGCGGGCCCGGCGGATCGCTTCGATGATCTGCTCGGACGTCAGGTCCGCCTCGCAGCGCGCGATCTGCTCCCGGACCTGGTCGCGGTCGCGGGCGTCGAGGCCGAGTGCCGAGCGGCCGTCAGCGCTGGCCACCCAGGCGAGCATCTTGCTACGCACGTCGCTGTCGACCTGCGACGGGCGGGGGCGACCCTTGCTGGCCAGGTAGTCCGCGAGGCGGTCGTATGAGACGCCGTGGTCACGGAGACGCGCGCAGAAGAACGCGCGGGCGTCGTCCCAGCTGGGGTGGTGCTCGCGCTTGGCCGGGGGCTCGGGTGCCGGCCTCGGCTCGGCGCGTCGCGACTTGCGGGACTCTTCGGCTGCCCGCTCGGCGTCCTGGCCGGTGGGGACGAGGAAGGTGTGCCGAAGGGCGTACTTGAGCGCGCCAGTCATCGCTTTATACGCGCCTTTATCTTCGCCGTCGATCCCGCAGCCGGGTGCCTGCACCTCGACCGACTCGCCGGACGTGTGCAGCAGGCGGTACGTGACCACCACCTCCGTCCGCCACTGCGCCTTTCCTTTCCCGTCTGGGCTGTGCTCGACGGTCCGCACGTCGGTCCGTGACGGGATCAGCGCGAGGCCGTTGGCGGCCATCGCGGGCTGCAGCACGGTCAGCAGGTCCTCGTCGCTGGCGTAGCTGTACCGGTGGAACTGGTTCCGCCCGGTCTCGGGCACGTACCGGACGGCGGCCATGACGGCACACACCGCCTTTGTCAGCTCACTCACACGTGACTCCGGGCGCCATTCCTCACTCATGCTCGTCCTCCAGTGAATCCACATCCATCACACACAGAAGCCCACCCCCTCACCGGCGCCACAGACCGCAGCGGCACGCGTCCATGGTCGGGTGCAGGTCCGCTGGCTCACCGAGCCAGAGCAGGGCGACGGTGTACGCCTCGACGTGGTCGGCGAGGGTCATGGGGCCCTCCGGAACTCGATGCGGAACACGGGTCCGGCATGGTCGGGGTGCATCCGCAGCCAGTCGTCGATGAAGTCTGCGTACCCGCGGAAGCCCTCCCGCCTCGCTTCCGGCTCATCGACGTCGGGGAGCGGGACCCGCGGGGCCTTCTGCCAGGACCGCTGCTCGGTCACCGACACCACCTCAAGTTCGAGGCGACACGCCCAGCGGGGCAAGTGGATGGCCGGGCGCCAGCGCTTGGGGAACGGCACGCGGATCCCGAGAGGCTCCGGGAAGATGCAATGCCAGCCGTGCTCGTCCTGGAATCGGCCGTAGCTCATGCCGGACGCGCGGTACGCCACCCGGACCTGCGGGTGTTCCGCACCGAACGCGTGCGCCTCCCGCACCCACAGCCTCGTCCCCGGCTGCACGGCGGCCCACGTCTTTCCGACACGCCGGGTGACGGTCTTGCGTCCGTCGAGGATGGCCTGGACCATCGAGTCCATCATCAAGATGGGCCGATCGGTCACCGGCCACCCCGGACCCGCTGCGCCACCGCGAGCAGCTGAACAGCCAGCCCGATCGCCTCGTCGGGCGACAGCATGACCCAGGGCTCGGCGTTGCCGTCCACCGCCTCGGATAGGGCGATCAGCGTCACGTCGCCCGTCACGCCGGGCCCGAACGCGACCTGCGTGTGGGCGCCGACCCACACGATCACGCCCCCGTCTCGCGGAGAGATCCCCCGCCGGAAGGCGATGTCCTGCACCTGTCCAGCGGGGCCCACGGTGTCGTCGGAGTCGATCACGACAGCCTCGCGTCGAGCTGCGTCACCAGCATCGCGTGGGTCAGCGCTCATGGGTCCTCCTGGGGGTCGGGCGGGTGGCGCCTGTGTGCAGACAGCATCGCGTCCATGGTCGGGTAAAGGTCCGCCCCGCCGTCCGAGTACTCGGTCAGGTCGACTCCGCCGAGCACCAGCATCATGCGCATCGGGATGGCTCCCTCGCCGCTTGCCCAGGCGGCGGGCTTCCCGACGCGCTCGACCCACCCGGCGCAGGCGTGCGGTTTCTCGTCGGAGGTCAGGTGGCAGGCCATGATCCTGCCGTCTCTTCGACCTGCGTTCGCCGCAGTGGTGTGCGTGGCTCGGGCCTCATCCATCCCACCACCTGGGATGTCCTCGGTGCGCGTCGAGACGCGCCACGGGCAGCTCTTGCAGGGAATCACGGGTCCTCCTGCGGGGAGGGGGCGAGGCGGTGCGCG
>CAZKKP010000601.1:0-2503 GCA_964553295.1 uncultured Thermoanaerobaculia bacterium
CGCCGCGCTGCGCGGCCACGCCGCGCTGGCCCATCCCCGTCGGCCGGCCCTCGACCCGCCGGCGAGGGTGGTCATCGTCACCGGCAGCCCCGGCTGCGGCAAGACCCGCGCGGTCGAGGCCGCCGTCGCCGCCTGGCGTCGTCGGGGGCACACCGTGGTCGGCGTCCTCCAGCCCGGTCTCTTCGTCCACGACCGCAAGGTCGGCTTCCGGACCCGCGATCTCGCCACCGGCGACGAGGCCGTCTTTGCCCGGCTGGTCGAGCGTCAGCTTGGTGAGCACGGCACCCGCTACCGCTTCGACCGCGCCGGCCTGAAGCTCGCCGAGACTGCCCTCGGCCGCGCCGTCCCGGGCGCCGTGCTGGTGGTCGACGAGATCGGCCCGGTCGAGCTGCGCGGAGACGGCCACATGCCGGCGCTGCGCACGGCCATCGCCACACCGGACCTCGAAGCGGTGGTCCTGGTCGTCCGCCGCCACCTGGTACCGTCCCTGCTCGCCACGATCCGCCAGCTCGAGGTCGAGATCGTCGATGTCGAGGAGCACGGCGCCGACGCCGCCGCTGCGATCCAGCGAACGGTGGACGACGCCCGCGGCAGAATCTCAGGGTGATCGGAACAGCTCTTCGAGGTCGAGCTCGAAGCCGGGCAGGACGGGAGTGTTCAGATGACTGGTGACCTCTTCCGCCTGGTTCAGACCTGGACCGAACCAGCGCTCCACCAGTCCTGAAGGCTCGACGATCCACAGCTCCTGGACGCCGGCGGCGGCGTACACCAGCCTCTTCGTCAACCGGTCGTAGGCGCGGTTGGTGGACAGCACCTCGACGCACAGCTCGGGCACCCGGTCGATTGGCCCCTCGCGGTCGAGCGCAAGGCTCTCGAGAATCACGAACGCATCTGGCTGGAGAATTCGGAGGGGAGCGAACCGAACGTCGAGGGGCGCCATCCCGACGAACACCGGGCGACCAGCGTCGGCGGACCAGGCGCGCAGTGCCACCACCAGGCGTCCGAGCAGCTCCTGGTGCCATGGGCTCGGAGAGGGTGCCACGACCACCTCGCCGTCAAGGAGCTCCAGCCGCTCCATCGTCTCCGGGAGTGACAGGTACTCCTCCTCGCTGACGAGAGCCGGCCGGGCCAGGTTCATGACGCCAGTATATCCCCGCCATCGTGCCGGCGATTGCTGCCCCGAGCTCACTCAAGAGAACCTCGGAGAACCACTTCGCACGACGTCGCGGGATCCGCGCCTCCCCTCTGTGCCTCTGTGCCTCCGTGGTTCAACTTCACGATGTCCGGTGGCGACCGCGGCCTGCGCTGGGCGCCTGAGGACTCGCGAGCCGGCGCCCTTCGGCAAAACTCGCCAAACCGATGCTCGCGGGAGGGTTGATTTCTCTTTCGGAACGTGCAACCCTAGCGTCCTTCGGAGGATCGCGCCAGCGGGGCCGAGCCGACCAAGGCGGAAGGAAGTCCGTCAGAAACCCTTGACCGAGAGGCTCGACGCGTGCGCGACAGAGCCGAGGAGAGACGAGAGAGATGGGTACCAAGCTGTTCGTGGGAAACCTGAGCTGGAACACGACCGACTCGACGCTGTATGAGGCCTTCTCACAGTTCGGAGAGGTCACCGAAGCGCGCGTGATCACCGACCGGGACACCGGGCGGTCGCGCGGCTTCGGCTTCGTGACCTTCGCGGACACGGCGGCGAGCGAGAAGGCCACATCGGCCCTCGACGGGACCGAGCTCGACGGCCGTCAGATTCGGGTCAACGAGGCTCAGGATCGCCGCGACAACCGTGGCGGCGGCGGCGGTGGCGGTGGTGGTGGATTCCGGCGAGAGGGCGGCGGTGGTGGATTCCGCGGCGACGGCGGCGGCCGGCGCGATCGCGGCGATCGCTGGTAATCACCCCCTGCTCCTGAGGTGATGTGACGAAAGAACCCCCTCGGCGGCGAGGGGGTTCTTCTTTCGACGGCCGTTCCGAGCCCGGGACGACCGCGATCAGCTAGGAGCTTCTCTGACCGTTGCGCCCGTGCGCCCGGTCGCCCCGGAGGCGGGACGGTCCCGGCCCCGTCGGCCGCTGGTGAGAGGCGGGCGCCGGACGCGGCGGCGCCGCATTGCGACCTCCGCGCTGCGCCTCGGTCGTGGCACGGCGCTCGGCCTTGGCTCGGGCGCGGGCCCTCTCTTCCGCTTTGCGGGCCCGGATCGCGGCGATCCGCTCGGCGATCGGGATCTCGAGCCGGCCACTTGGCTGGGCGTCGTAGTCGAAGCCCTCGAGACGCCGGCGCTCGAGGCGGCGACCGACCGCCCGCTCGATGGCGGCGAGCTCCTGGGCCTCGGCCGGCGAGGCCAGCGTCAGAGCGTCACCGGTGCGCTCGGCGCGGGCGGTACGGCCGACGCGGTGGATGTAGTCGTCGGCAACCACCGGCACGTCGAAGTTGACGACGTGGGGCAACGCCTCGACGTCGATGCCGCGGGCGGCGATGTCGGTCGCCACCAGCACCTGCAACCGACCCTCCTT
>CAZKKP010000602.1:0-2502 GCA_964553295.1 uncultured Thermoanaerobaculia bacterium
GCGGGTGCTGCCGGAGTCCTGCTCGGCGGCCACCTCGAGAATCAGCCGGGTGCGCCCTAGCCGGATCTCGTCCCCGGCCGCCAGGTTTCGCCTCCCGTCGACCGGCTCGCCTCCGACCCGCGGCGGGTTGCGGCTGGGTAGCGCCTCAAGAGCGACGTGCCCGCCGCGCACGTGGAGCACCGCGTGGTACCGCGACATCGCGGCGTCGAGCGGCGCGATCCGGTTGTCCCGCGCTCGGCCGACGGTCCATGCCCCGTCGGACAGGGTGTGCTCCTCGCGGCTCCCGTCAGGGTGCAGGACGATCAGGCGCAGGACGCTCATGGTTGCGGGAAGGGTCGGGCCCTCTCGGCGAGATCGTAGCACCGGCAGACCGGATCGCGGGGCCTCGCTCGCGCGACGCCTCCGCCCCGCAGCCTGATGCTGACCGTCTGATCCTCCCGTGGTTCGGTGGGCATGTCGAAGGGCATGGAAGCCCAAAGGGGAGCAAGCGAGTTGGCATCCGACGGTGATTCAGTCGGGTCGTGGGTGGCAGAGCGAGGCGGTATCTCGGGCGCCCGGGCCGGCATGAGGACGGGCTGCGCCGAGCCGCCTCAAGGGGAGACACGGCGGCCTGGACGCCGCACCGCTTCCGGGCCGTAGGAGGGCCGGCTGCAGGAGTACGCGGCGATCCCTGAGGCGGCGACGCCGGCGAACTCCCGGAACTGCCCTGCGACGTACAGCGACGTCCCGTCACCGTCACGATGGGTGTGGAGCGCCGTGAGGGGACGCCAGTCGTTCTCGCTCGAGCTCCACTCGCCGACGACGGTCCAGCGATCGCCGTCCCACCTGCTCACAGCGCTCACGAAGCCCTTGGGGTGCAGCTGACGGTTGGTAGCTGCGTAGAGCCTCGGTCCGCCGCCGTCGTCGAAGAAGGCCAGCGCCGCGACGGCACCCTGGAGCCTGCCCGCTGAGCCGAACAGGGACCACCAGCGAACTCCATCCCACTTCACGACCGTGGTGGCCTGTGGCCCAGCGGTGAGGTTGGCACCACCGACATACAGAGCCTCCCCCGTCCCGTCATCGAAGATGATCATGTCGCGAACCGCGATCCCCGATGCCAGGCGGACGCCGGGAGGGCCCTCGGGAATCGACCACTGCTGGCCGTCCCAAAGGACGAAGCCCGCCACGTCGAGGCCGCCCATCTCGAGGAAGTCGCCAGCGATGTAGAGACCGTTGCCGACCCCGTGACTCCAGCCCGCCATGACCCTGGGCTGGCCGTGCGGCGGTATACCTCCGGAGCCGGGAATGCCCTCCCAGGCAGTGCCGCTGAGCTTCATGACAGCCTCCTCCGAGGATGCGAAGAGCCCGCAGCCGAAAATTGCCCGCCCGGTGCCGTCGTCGAAGACGGCGACGTCATTCACCGAGTCGTGGGAACACGTGGTTCCCCCGCTTCGGGACCACCCACTGCCGTTCCAACGAACCAGGTCCACGGAGGTGAGGTGGTTCCAGTGGCAACTGACTGTTCCGACCGCGTACAACCCCCGATCAGGGTCGTCGTCGAGATTCACGAGCTTGATCGGGTCTTCGCAGCCGAGCGCCGCACACGCGCCATTGCCGTGATCGTCCACCAGCGCGGACCACTCGCCGTCCCGCCACCGTGCGATCCCGACTGCGAGCCGATCTCCGGCGGTCGTGAAACCTCCCGCCGCGAACAGCGCTGGCCCGGCGCCCTCGTCGAAGCTCGTCATCGACACGACTCTGGGCAAGTGGTACGCGCCCCCCAGTCCGGCGCCCGAGCCTCGGACGTAGGGAAACCAGGAGGTGCGGTTCCACAGGGCCACTGCGCCAAGAGCGGTGGCGCCATCGGCCAGATTCCGCCCCGTCACGATCAGCGAGCGGCCGGCGCCGTCGTCGATCGCCGTCATGGAGGCGACCGTCCCGCCGTCGACGTGAACATCGAGCTGGTCAGTGATCACCGACCAGTCCCCGTCCCAACGGGCGACAAACATGGAGCTAATGCCAGTAATGCCGTCGCCCTTGAAGTAGTAGTATGATCCGCCGAGGTAGAGCGCCGGTCCGTCGCCGAGGTCGATCGCCGCGATGACGGTGATTCCCGGTCCGATACCCGGCTGGGTGAGGTGCTGGACCGTGGCGCGTCCCGCGCTGTCGACAAGGAAGGACCACTCCTCGCCGTTCCAGCGTGAGACCCTTCCCGAGTCTTGCTGGTGTGCGACGAAGAGCGCCTCGCCGCCGCCGTCGTCGAAGGCCGCAAGAGAGGTCCTCTGCCAGGCGTTGGCGTCGCCGATGGCGATCCATGCCCGGTCCCAGTAGGACAGCACGGTGCGAGCGCCGTATCCCTGGCCCGCCCGGTGCGCGACGAACAGCGTTCCCATGGCCACCGTCATCGCAGTGACCTCGTCGCCGATCCCGATCCCGCCGGACCAGATCAGGGCCCGCCAGCGGTCTCCATCCCAGAGGGCGACGTTGTTCGCCGGCTCGCCTCCGGCGGTGGCGAAGCCCCCG
>CAZKKP010000603.1:0-2502 GCA_964553295.1 uncultured Thermoanaerobaculia bacterium
CGAACACGAGGACGAGCTCACCGCCGAGCTCGACCGCGTCGCGGCCCTGGCGGCCGCCGCACCGCCACGCAGCCATTTTGAGATCGAGTGGCAGCCGGGCCAGGACGCCGAGAACGGGCGCCGGGACTACGCCTATCTCCTGAAACGGGCCTCGGTGGCGGTCCGCGGCGCCCTCGACAGCGCCCGGGTCCTCACCCGCGCGTTTGACGGCAGCCGGCCGCAGGTCCTCGAAGCGCTCTACGGCGAGGAGATCGCCCCCTACGTCGACGGGGTGACGGTCACGGTCGACCGGATCGGCGACCTGGCGGAGATCCGCGCGCTGCTCGACCGGCTCGACCCCGGCAAGCCCCTGGTCCTGGTCGGTCAGGCTCTCGATCCCGAGCCCTGGCGCTCTCTGCCGACGGTGGCCGAGGCGGCCGCCGGCGGCGCCGCCGTGACGTTCCTCGAAGGCCCTGGCGAGGGCGAGCTGCCCGATCTCGCTCCCCTCCTCGTGGTGGCCCGTGAGTTCTCGGGAGACCTTGTGTACGACCCGATGGGGACGCCGACCGGGGTTGCCAGGGGCTGGGTGTTCGTCCGCGGGGAGGACCTCGGGGTGCGCGCTATCCTCGACACCGGCGGAGCTGCGGGCAGCACCGCCCGCTTCCCCGACCCGACCCTGCGCCGACCGGAGCTGGTCGGCGCCGACGGCTCGGTGCGAGCCCTCGAGGCGCGGTCGGGCGGGTCGGCGACCGCCGTCGACCTGCCGGACTCTGCGCCGGTGGCGGTGCTCCGGCTCGAGCGCCCGAGCGCCGCCGAGCTTGGGGGCTTCGGCGCCGCCCTCGACGTCGCCGGCACCCGCGACCTGCCGGTGGAGGAGATCCTGCGCCGCCTGCAGGAGTTCGAGGACGCCCAGGCACGCCGGCTGACGCACTACGAGGCGAACCTCACCCAGCACCTGCGCTTCCGCCCCGGGGAGGGCCTGGAGCCGATCGAGGCGACGTTCTCCGGCCCCGTCTTCTTCAGGCGCGGCGAGGGCTTCGACTGGGTCTGGGAGCGTTTCCAGGTCAACGGCGTCCGCTGGCGCGGGCGAATCCCCGAGCTGCCACTGCTGCAGCCGGCACGGGCCGCCGAGCTGCCGCTGGAGATCACCTTCGACCGCTCCTACCGCTACCGCCTCAAGGGGACCGCCCGGGTTGACGACCGCGACTGCTGGGAGATCGACTTCGAGCCCGCCGACCTCGAGCAGCCGGACGCCCGCTGGCGGGGCACGGTGTGGGTCGACCGCGAGGTCTTCGCGAGGGTCCGCACCCGGGCTCTCCAGCTCGGGCTCTCCGGCGACGTGCTGTCCAACGAGGAGACCATGCGCTTCGCACCCCTGGATGCCGACGGCCGGCCGGCGCCGTGGGCGGCCTCGAGCTTCGTCCTGCCGGTCCGGGTGGTAGGCCAGGAGCTGCAGTCGATCCTCAACACCCCGGTGCAGGTGGTCAAGGAGAGCGTGCTCTCGGATGTCCAGGTCAACCGGCCGGGCGTCGAAGAGCGTCTCGCCGCCGCCCACGCCTCGGACTCGACCATGCTGCGGGACACCCCGGAGGGGCTGCGCTACCTGGAGCGGCAGGCCGACGGCAGCCGGGTGGTGCAGCCCTCGTTCAAGCCGGCCCGGCGCTTCCTGGTGGGCGGCACCTACTGGGACGAGTCCTACGACTTCCCGCTCCCCCTGGTCGGTCTGAACTGGTTCACGAGCGACTACCGGGGTACCGGCACCCAGGCCAACCTGTTCTTCGCCGGGGTGATGGTCAACCTCAACTGGGCCGACCCGGCGTTCCTCGGCAGCCGCTGGGACATCGGCGGGCGGGCCTTCGGGTTGGCGATCGAGGGCACGGAGACCCCCTACCGGGACGGTGTCGAGGCGCCGGGCGAGACCGTGGCCAGTCGGCCGGCGACGCTCTCCCTGTTCGCCGGGCGACCGCTGGGCAGCTTCGCCAAGCTCGACCTCAGCTACCACCTCGACTGGGACTGGTACGGACGAGCCGACGACACCGACCCGGACTTCGTCGTCCCGTCGAGCACCCTGACCCACAACGCCGGTGTCGAGCTCAGCTACTCCCGCGCCGGATACCGGCTCGGCCTGGCCGCGACCGCGTCAGAGCGCGCCGACTGGCGCCCCTGGGGACGTCCCGGGGCCGACGACTGGGACCCCGCTCACCGGGATTTCGTCCGGTGGAAGGCCTCGCTCACCAAGACCTGGTGGTTCGGCGGTTTCACCAAGCTCGGCGTCGGGTTGGAGCACCTGGACGGCGCCGATCTCGACCGTTTCTCGAAGTACGACTTCGAGTACTTCGGCGACACCCGGGTCGCCGGCTACCAGCGCGGCCTGGTGACCGCCTCGCGCGGCGATGCCGTGCACCTGACCTTCGGCGTCAGCCTCGCCGAAGTGCTGCGGGTCGAGCTGCGCGGCGACGCCGCCTGGGCGACCGACCGGCAGACCGGGCTCGACCGCGAGCTGCTCGCCGGCGTCGGCCTCAA
>CAZKKP010000604.1:0-2494 GCA_964553295.1 uncultured Thermoanaerobaculia bacterium
CGAGCTCACCCTGGGCGAGGCGGTGGCGGCTTTGCAGGCCGGGGCGCCCCTCGCCGACGTCGCCGGGCTCGCTCTGCTGGTCGACGGCGAGGTGCGCGAGACGGCGCCGCGACCGGCGCTGCGGGAGCCCGATCGGCTGCCCCGTCCCGCCTGGGACCTCGTCGACCTGGCGCCCTACGAGCGCATGTGGCGCGCCGCGCACGGCCACTGGTCGCTCAACCTGGTGAGCTCGCGGGGCTGCCCCTACGGCTGCTCGTGGTGCGCCAAACCGATCTACGGCACCCAGTACTACCTGCACTCGCCCGAGCGGGTGGTGGCCGACATCGCCTGGCTGCGGGCCCGACACCGTTTCGAGCACGTCTGGTTCTGCGACGACATCTTCGGCCTCAGGGCCGACTGGCTGGAGCGCTTCGCCGACGGCCTCGAGGCCGAGGGGATCAGGCTGCGCCTGATGGTCCAGGCGCGAGTCGACATGCTGGCGAAGGACCGGGTCCGCGCGGCGATGGTGCGCTCGGGCCTGGACACGGTCTGGCTCGGCGTCGAGTCGGGCTCGCAGAAGGTGCTCGACGCCATGAGCAAGGGCATCACCGTCGAGCAGGTCCGCAGCGCCACTCGGGGCCTGCAGGCGGCCGGCGTCCGGGTGGCGTTCTTCCTCCAGTTCGGCTACCTCGGGGAGACCCGGGAGGACATCGAGCAGACCCTCGGGCTGGTGCTCGAGCTGCTGCCCGACGAGATCGGGGTGTCGGTGTCATACCCGCTGCCCGGCACGGCGTTCTACGACCAGGTGCGGGCGCAGATGGGGGCCAAGACCAACTGGGAGCACTCCGACGACCTCGCCCTGATGTACCGCGGCACGTTCTCGCCGGAGTTCTACCGGCGCCTGCACCGCTACGTCCACCGGCGCTTCCAGGCGGCGCGGGGCCTCGCCGCGCTTGCCAGGCTGGTGCGGCGACCCTGGCGCGCCGACCGGCGGGCGCTGCGCTCGGCGGCGCTGACCGCATACTACGCCCCTGCGAGCCTGGTCGACGCGCTCCGCCTCAAGCGCCTCGAGGCATGAGCCCGCCGGCCTTCGACGGCGCGGCGGAGGGCTACGATCGGGCCTTCACCGACACCGCGGTCGGCCGCGCCCAGCGCGCGGCAGTGTGGCGCCACCTCGAGGAACGGGTCCTTACGAGGCAGGAGCTGGCGGTGCTGGAGCTCGGCTGCGGCACCGGCGAGGACGCGCTGCGTCTGGCCGCTCTGGGCCACCGCGTGCACGCCGTCGACGCCTCCGAGGGAATGCTCGCCGTCGCACGGCGCAAGGCCGTCGAGGCCGGCCTCGCCGCCCGCCTCCGGCTCGAGCATCGCGACCTGCGCCAGCTCGGGGGGCTCGAGGCCGAGGGACCCTTCGACCTGGCACTGTCCGACTTCGGGCCGCTCAACTGCCTCGAGCCGAAGGAGCTCGCGCGTCTCGGCGCGACCTTGACCCGGCTCGTGCGGCCGGGCGGCCGGGCGGTGCTCGTGGTGATGCCGCGCGGCTGCCCCTGGGAGTGGGCCTGGTTCGGGCTCCGGGGACGACCGCGCCAGGCTCTGCGCCGGCTGCGTCGGGGCCCGGTGGCGGCGCCGGTCGAGGGCTCGGCCGTGGACGCCTGGTACCACGGGCCGCGGCGGGTGCTCGCCGCCCTCGGCGGCGGCTGGCGGCGCCGCCACGCCGTGGCGGTCGGCCTCTTCGTCCCTCCCTCCTATCTCGACCCGCTGGTCGCCCGGCGGCCGCGGTTGCTGGCTGCCCTCGTCGCCCTCGACAGGGCCCTGGAGAGATTGCCCGGCGCCGCGGCGCTGGCCGACCACTGCCTGGTCGACGCCGAGCGCCGACCCGAGGGCGTCCGCAGATGACCGGGGGCGTGGTAGTGCGGTCCGCTGGGTCTGTGCTGCTTGCCCTCGCCGCCCTGTGGCTCGTGGTGCGGCTCGTCACGGGCTTCGACGGCCTGGTAGGTCAGGACCCCTACGCCTACGCGGCCCACACCGCGGCGGTGAAGGAGGCGATCCTCGGCGGCCCGCGGCCCGGCCCCTTCTTCTGGCCGGTGGGCTACCCCCTCGTGGGGGCGGCTCTGGCGCTCGTGGGAGCGCCGGCGGCGGTCGTCCTGCAGCTGGTCAGTGCGGCGGCCTGGCTTGCCGCCGTCATCGCCGGGGTCGCGCTGCTGTCGCCCGCCGGCGAGCCGGCTCGACGCGGCGACGCGGCCTACTGGGTGGTTGCCTTCGCCCTCGCGCCCTACGTTCTGCGCTCGTCGCTGATGGTGATGTCCGACGCCCTCGCGGTGGCCGGGGTGCTCTGGTGCCTGGTGTGCGCCGTGCGCTGGCTCGAGGGCGGCTCACCGCGCTGGCTGGTGGCTGCGGGCGGCCTGGCGGGGGCCGCCGTCGCGGTGCGCTGGGCCGCCGCTCCGGTGCTGGCGCCGATGCTCCTGGTGCTCGGCGTTCAGGCCGCGCGGCGGCGTCGGCTCGTCGCCCTGGCTGGAGC
>CAZKKP010000605.1:0-1278 GCA_964553295.1 uncultured Thermoanaerobaculia bacterium
GAGGGCCGTATGGTGTGGCCTTTGACCTGGGCGGTGGTGGCGGGGACCCTGCCCGGCGTGCTGATCGGCGCCGTGGTCCGGGTCCGGCTGCTGCCCGACCCGACCGCCTTCAAGGTCTTCGCCGGCGTGGTGCTGGCGTACATCGGCCTGCGCATGGTCCGCGACCTGCTGGGTCGAAGGGGTGCAACCGCGCCGGGAAGCGGCGCCGAGGAGCGCTTCCACCGCCAGGTCCGGGAGGGCGGCGCCACGGCGACCGCCGCCACCACCGCCGGCCGGGTCCGCGGCCGCATCCGCTACGAGTTCGGCGGCGAGCTCTTCGACGTCGGGGTCTGGCCGATCCTGGGGCTGTCCTTCGTGGTCGGTATCGTCGGCGGGGTCTACGGCATCGGCGGCGGCGCCATCATCGCACCCTTCTTCGTCGCCATCTGCGGCTTGCCGGTGTACACCGTCGCCGGCGCCGCGCTCATGGGGACCTTCGTCACCTCGGTGGCCGGCGTCGCCTTCTACCAGGGTCTCGCGCCCTTTCACCCGGAGCTCGCCGTGGCCCCCGACTGGCCGCTCGGCCTGCTCTTCGGCCTCGGCGGCGCCGCCGGCATGTACTGCGGCGCCCGGCTGCAGAAGCACGTCCCGGCGAAGGCCATCAAGTGGATGCTGGCGGCGGTGATCCTGTCGGTCGCGGCACGCTACCTCGCCGGCATCGTCCGTCTGCTCTGAGCGCGGACCGCTTCCGCGGTACCATGGGGCGTCCACACCCTGACGACGTGTCCCTGAGTTCGAGGTGTCGTTCCGCGATGCAGAAGACCTCCTGGTGCACGGTAGCGGTGATGGCCGCGCTCTTCGGCCCGGGCCTGCCGCCGGCGGCGGCGGCCCACGACGAGTTCGGCAGGCCCCCGGTGCGCCTGTTCCGGGCTGAGGACTACAACGGCAATGCCCAGAACTGGGGGGTCGCCCAGGGGCCTGACGGCCTCATCTGGGTCGCCAACACCAGCTTCCTCCTGAGGTTCGACGGCGAGCGCTGGACGCGCCTGCCGATGCCCAACGCCTCGATCGTCCGCTCGGTGGCGGTGGCCGACGACGGCACGGTCTGGGTGGGCGCGGTCGGGGAGCTCGGCGCCGTGGTGGTCCGGGAGGACAGCGAGCTCGCATTCGTCTCGCTGCTTGGCCGGCTGCCTGCCGACGAGCGTGACTTCTCGGATGTGTGGCGATGCTTCGCCGTGCCGGGGGGGGCCGTGTTCTGGGTCGGCGACCGCCTGCTCATCTGGCGCGACGACCGCTTCA
>CAZKKP010000605.1:1288-2494 GCA_964553295.1 uncultured Thermoanaerobaculia bacterium
GGGTCGCCAGCGCGCGGCTCCCCTGGCTCATCGGCGACTCGCTGCTCGTCAACCTCGCCGGCGAGGGGCTCCACCGGCTCGAGGGAGGCGAGCTGGCGCCGGTGGACGGAGGCGAGGCGACCGCCGGGCTCGAGATCATGGTGATGCTGCCGCACCCTGAAGGCGGCCTGCTCCTGGGCACCCGGTCGAGCGAACTCTACCTGCTGGCGGCGGACGCGACGGGGGATGCCGCCCTGACGCCCTGGCAGACCGAGGTCGACGACCAGCTCGCCGCGGCCCGGCTGTACCACGGAGCGGTGACCGCGAACGGTGAGATCGTCCTGACGACCGCACTCGGCGGCTGCTTCGTGCTCGACGGCGACGGTCTTCTCATGCTCCGCCTCGACCGCCGGGAAGGCCTGCCGGATCGCTCCGCCTGGTACGCCTTCGTCGACCGCGAGCACGGGCTGTGGCTCGCTCTGAACAACGGCCTGGCCCGCTTCGAGCAGCTGTCCGGCCTCGGGGTCTTCGACGAGCGGACCGGGCTGGAGGGCACCGTCGAGACGATCGCGCGCCACGCCGGCACGCTGTACGCCGGCACCAGCAGCGGGCTCTTCGCGCTCCAAGAGCGCAGCTTCCGCAGGATTCCGGGCGTCGCCGCCCCGTGCTGGACGGTCGTCGAGGCGGCGGACGCCGGCGGCAGTCCAGCGCTGCTCGCCGGCACCTTCGCCGGCGTCTTCGAGGTGGACGGCGGCCTCGGTCGGAACGTCCTGCCCGGGTCGAACGTCTACGCCATCGCGGCATCGAGGAGGTTCCCGGGAGTCTACCTGCTGGGCTCGATGCACGGGCTCACGGTCGCCCGTCGCGAGGAGGGGGGCGGCTGGCGCCCGCTCGGCCAGGTTTCGGGGATCGACCGCGAGGCACGGAGCCTGGCCCAGGAGGAGGACGGCACGATCTGGGTCGGAACCCTGATCGACGGGGTGGCGCGAGTCCGCCTCGGACCCGGCGGCGATCCGGGGACCGCAGTGGTCGAGCGGATCGGGCTCGAGCAGGGGCTGCCCAGTCTGCGCAGCGTCAAGGTGGCGGTGGTCGACGGCGACGTCCTGCTCGGCTCGCCCGACGGGCTCTTCCGCTGGCAGGAGGGGCGGGGCGTGGAACCCGACGAGCGCCTGCCCGGACCGCGGTTCGCTGTCCTGCGCCTTTTCGACACCGCCGACGGGGACCTCT
>CAZKKP010000606.1:0-1335 GCA_964553295.1 uncultured Thermoanaerobaculia bacterium
ATCACCACGCGCTCCCAGCCCCACCGGGACGACAGGCCAGCTGCCATGAGCGCCGAACGACGAGACGAGGTCCTCGGGTGGATGGCCGAGACGGGCCGCGGCTACCGCGCCGCCGAGAAGCAGTTCGGGATCCCGCGAGCCACCATCCAGAGCTGGGCGCAGGCCGAGCGCGCCGGCAAGGCGGTCAAGCCTCGCGCGCGCGCTCGCACGACCACCGAGACCTCCGCGCCAAAGCCGGAGCCCGACTGGGACCCGGTCAGCTGCACCCGCGAGGAGTACCTTGACGCAGGCATCCGCCGGTGCCTCGGGGCGGCGAGGACCGCGCAGAGCCAGGGCCACGGTGGGGTCGCCAGGCAGTGGGAGGTCACCGCCGCCAGCTACCGCGACGAGCTCGACGCGCTGCGCGAGGAGGAGCGCCGCAAGGCCGAGGCGCGAGGGCGCGAGGGCCACGTGGACCCGGACCAGCTGTGCCGCCGCCTGCTCCGGCAGCTACCGGCGCTGGTCCGCCTGGCTCCCGAGGTCGCTGATGAGGTGTACCGGGAGCTCGAGCGCCTGCTCGGGCAGCGGGAGGTCGGGTGACCCTCCAGTCCATCGACGGCGACCTCACGCTCTGGGAGGACCACACCGCCACCCGACCGCTGACGCTGTGGCGCGCGTGGGACCAGCCCCAGCCTCGGACGAGTCAGCGTCGCGTGCTGCAGCTGCTGCAGGACCACCGGATCGTGTTCGCGTTCGGAGGTAACCGGTGCCTCGGCGCGGAGGTGCCGGTGCTGCTCGCAGACGGCCGCTGGGAGCCCATCCGCAACCTGCGTGAGCCAATCGAGGTGGCGGCCTGGGACGGATCGAGGTTCGTGGCTGCGTGGGCGGACCCGCACCGCCGGAAGGGCCCCGACCTGTTGCTGCGGGTCACCCTGTCCGACGGGTCCTCGTTCACCGCGACGGCGGGTCATCGGGTCCTGGGGCCTGACGGCGCCTGGTCCAGCGTCCTCGAGCTCCGGCCCGGATCCGCTCTCGCCCCCGCCCCGAACAGGACGGGGGCTCGCCCGGCCCCCGCGGTCGTCGCCTCCGTGACGCAAGACCGGGTCGACTACCACTACGACCTGTACGTACCTGGCTACCAGAACTACGTGGCTGGCGGGGCGGTACACCACAACTCCGGCAAGACGGAATTGATGCGCGCCGTCCTGGTGGCGCTGGTGCTCGGCAGCGACCACCCCGACGTCGAGGCGTTCTGGCGCGCGAACGGCTGCGACCCGAGGGCGTTCCCATCCGGGCCAGGCCGCGGATGGAGACCGAGGGGCTGGACTTTGCCGAGGCCGCCCGCCGCGTGGCCCG
>CAZKKP010000606.1:1345-2493 GCA_964553295.1 uncultured Thermoanaerobaculia bacterium
CGCGAGCCTCAAGTACCACCGGCAGCAGATCCTGTGGCTACTGCCCCAGTGGGGCCCGCCGCACCCCCGGTCGCCCGACGGCAAGCCCTGGTACGGCTGGCAGATCTCCAGCAAGGGCGAGGCGCGCGTCGAGTGCATGGTTCCCGGGTACGACCGGCCCGCCGACATCTGGTTCAAGAGCGACGAGCCCGGCGTCGACGCGATGCAGGGCGACTCGTGCCGGGCCATCCTGCACGACGAGGAGAGCCGCATCCACGGCCGAGCCACCTGGGACGAGGCCGCGGTGCGACTGTGGGACCAGGAGGGCTGGCACCTGATGAGCAACACGCCGATCCGCGGCCGCACCTGGCTGTATCGGGACCACGTGCGCCGCAAGCGGGAGGGCGAGGCGACAGCGTGGATCCACGCCATCGACAACCCCCACCTGCCTGCGCGGAAGCGGCGGGAGCTCGAGCGTCTGCGCGAGGCCGACCCATCCCAGTACCAGATCCGCGTGTGCGGAGACTTCGTCGCGCTCGCGGGCCGAGTCTGGCCGCAGTTCGGGCGAGCTACCCACGTCGTGCCGCGGTTCGACATCCCGGAGGGCTCGCCCAGGTTCCGGACGATCGACTTCGGGACGCGTCACCCGTTCGTCTGTCTGTGGTCGACGCTGCTCCGCCGCCGCGTGGAGCTGCCCGACGGGCGCTACCTGCCCGACGGGGCGCTGGTGGTCTACAGAGAGCACTACCGCAGGGAGTGGACCCTGGCGCAGCACGTCGCCCGGATGCGCGAGCTCGAGGCCGGCGAGAAGTTCGCGGCCACCTGGGTCGACCCGGAGGACCCGCAGCTGATGCTGCAGCTCGCCCACACGCACGGGATGGAGATCGTTCGCGCCAACAAGGCCCGTGAAGCCGGGCTGGGCTGCGTCGCCGAGTACCTGTCGCCGCAGGAGCCGGATGGCCTGCCGGGCCTGTTCGTCGTCGAGGACTGCGTCGAGACGATCCGCGAGGTCGAGAGCTACACCCACGACGGGCAGGGCGAGGTGCCCAAGCACCAGGACGACCACAGCGCGGACTGCCTGCGCTACCTCTGCATGGGCGTCCGGACCTACACGAGGTAGGGCCGACAGCATCTGACGCGCGCGCGCGTCATGCTGCCGCCATGACCCT
>CAZKKP010000607.1:0-2488 GCA_964553295.1 uncultured Thermoanaerobaculia bacterium
CTCCGGGAAGAACCGTCGGTCGACCACGGCCTGGACGTAGCGGCGCACCGGCGCGAACAGCAGGCCGAGCACCAGCATGCCGAGGGACAGCGCGACCAGCGAGATCTCGGTCGACGGCCCGTGGCTCGCAAAGACCGTGTTGCCGATGCCGAAGGCCGTCGAGAACAGCGCGACGAGCGCCGCCGTCACGAGGATGAAGACCAGGCTGCGGCGCAGCACGAACTGGATGTCGAGCAGGTGGTACTTGAAGATCGCGACGAATACCGCCACCGGGTAGGCGATGAGCACGAACGGCTGCACCACGTCGAACCACCGCGGCGCCTCGCGATCGACGGACGCCATGAGCTGATACAGCACCTGGTACGCCGCCCAGGGCAGCACGCCGACCAGGACGAGGGTCGCCTGGTGGCGCTCGCGGGGGTTCCTCGCCCGTGCGATCTGATGGCCGAGGATTCCGGCCACGGCCAGCGACCACAGGAGCAGGCCCCAGCGGTTGACGATCGCGGTCATCGTCGCGCGCTCCACGGGGAACAGCGGCAGGTCGTAGACGTCGCCGAGCACCGCGGCGACGGTCATGGCGCCGAGCCCGATCCCCACGACGTAGTAGCCAGCGGGGAGCCAGCGGGCGCGTTCGAACCAGGAGGCCGGGCGGGGGATGACCGACGCCAGGTGGAGCTCGAGGGCCATTTGCGTCCCCGTCACCATGTAGAACAGGGACTGCTGGACGATGAACCAGCCGGCGATGAAGACCAGGTGCTGGGGCAGAGCAAGCTCGAAGGCGACCGCCACCGAGAACAGGAAGAGCAGACGGATGCGGAGGTCGTTGGGCGCCTGGCCGAAGGCGATCAGCCCGAGGGCGAGGTACAGCAGGCAGGAGATCGCGGTGGAGACCGTGTCGAACCAGGGGAACGACGCCCCCGGCACGGAAACCACCTCGAGGGGTCGGCCCTCGCGGATCAGCGACAGGTGGAGGGGGATGCCGCGCTGCCACCGGTGGTCGTACTCTGAAAGGGTCGCCAGGTCGGTGACCCGGCCTCCCTCGACGGCGGTGAGCAGGTCGCCGGGCCGGATGCCGGCGCGATCCGCGGGCTCGCCGGCGACGACGCCGCTGATCAGGATCCCCTGCTCGGTCTCGCGCAGAGTGATGCCGATCCGGGTGCCGGCGGCGACGTGGGCGCTCCACCATTGCGCCACCAGCATCCCGAGAATGAGGCTCGTCAGGACGGTGGTGACGGCGAGGATGGTCGAGCGCTTCATCGTGAGGGGGGCGGGAAAACCCGGCTGGAGTATACCTGATGGCATGTGGGTTGCAGGTCCACGGCCGTCAGGAGGAGGCGCGATGCGGATTCGGACCCGACTGTTCCTCGGTACCGCGGGGCTGGTGATGGCACTCGTGACGCTGCAGTGGTGGTGGCACGTTCGTCACCGCCCGAGTCCGCCGCTCCGGCGCGGCCGGAGGGGGAGGGGACAGGCAGCGCTGACACCGTCAGGGTATTCCACCTCCGGGTGGAGGGCCGGGAGCGGTTCGCCGACCGAGTGCTGGTGGTCAGCGACGGTGATGGTCGTGGACCGCGGGCCGGGGCTGCCCGCCGAGGTGCGGGAGCGGCTCTTCTCGCCCCACCTGACCACCAAGGTCGGCGGCGCCGGCATGGGTCTCTTCCTCGCCCGGCAGCTCGTTGTCGGCATGCATGCCGGCAGCCTCGAGGTGGCCGACCGGGACGGCGGCGGCACCGCCATCACCTTGCTGCTGCCCCTGGACGGAGGGGTCGACGAGGCGGGCCATGACGCCTGAGAGCTTGTGAAAGAACCGGCCCTGAGCAAACAGGCCAGTTCACAAATCATTGAAAAATAATTGTTTAAGGATGTTGTGAAGACCGCAGAAGCCGAATTCTCCACAGGCTCTGAGCGGTCGCCCCAGGTGCTGGTGGTCGAGGACGAGGCAGCGCAGCGCGCCCTGATCGGCGACATCCTCGCCCGCTCCGGGTACGCCGTGCGCCAGGCCGGGGACGTCGCCCGCGCCCTCGCCGAGATCGACGACCAGCCGCCGGACGTGGTGCTGTGTGACTGGCGGATGCCCGGCCGTTCGGGCGGCGAGCTGCTCGAGGATGTCCGGGCCCGGGGGCTCGGCTGCGGTTTCATCGTGATGACCGCCTACGGCTCGATCTCCCACGCGGTCGAGGCGATCCGCAACGGCGCCGACGACTACCTCGGCAAGCCCTTCGAGCGCGACGCCCTGCTGCTCGCCCTGGAGCGGGTGCTGCGCACCCGGCGGCTCGAGCTCGAGAACCGCCGGCTGCGGGAGATCCCTCGTGATCGCGACCGATACGGTGAACTCCTCGGGGCGTCGCCGCCGATGCAGCGGCTGTACCGGACCGTCGAGAAGCTCGCGGCGACCGACGCCACGGTGCTGGTGCTCGGCGAGTCGGGCACCGGCAAGGAGCTGGTCGCGCGCACCCTCCACCGGTCGAGCCGGCGCGCCGGCGGCCCC
>CAZKKP010000608.1:0-1003 GCA_964553295.1 uncultured Thermoanaerobaculia bacterium
GAGCCGAGCCAGCCGATCGTCGGCGCCGACGCCTACCTCGGCGTCCCGCCCTGGGCGCCCGGGGCGGCGGCGCTGCCGCTCGGGGCGACGGACGGCGCCTTCGACACCGCCGTCGAGGCGGTCGCCCTCGACCTCGACACCACCGGTCTCGCCGAGGGTCGGCACCTGGTGTGGCTGGTCGGCGAGGACGCCTCCGGGCGTCGCGGCGTGCCGGCGGCGGTCTTCGTCTTCGTGCTCGACCCGGCGACCGCTCCGCACGTCGCCGGCCGGGTGACCAGCGCCGCCGACGGCTCGCCGGTGGCGGCGGTGGTGGCCGCCGGCCCCTACGCCACTGTGGCCGACGGCGCCGGCCACTACGACCTGATGGTGGCCGAGGGAACGTGGGATCTCGAGGTGTCGGCGCCCGGCTTCGCCGCGGCGACGGTCCCCGGGGTGGTGGCCACCGCTGGCTCGAGCACCACGGTGAACGTCGCGCTCGTGCCCTACGTCGACGTCCTCGTCGACGACGTCGAGGGCGGCAACCTCGGCTGGACGACGACCGGCGCCTGGGCGATCACCAGCGAGGCATCGGCGAGCCCGACCCACAGCTGGACCGACAGCCCGGGCGGCCAGTACCCGAACTCCGCGAGCATCGCCCTCACCTCGCCGCCCCTCGACCTCACAGGGGTCACCGGCACGGTTTTGGAGTTCAGCCAGATCTACGACATCGAGTCGGGCTGGGACTTCGGCCGAGTCGAGGTGTCAACCGACGGCACATCGTGGTCGCAGGTCGCGAGCTACACCGGCAACCGCACCGGGGCCTGGGAGCGGGTGGTCCTCGCCCTGCCGGCTCTCGACGGCGCACCGGCGGCGCAGCTGCGCTTCCGGCTGGTCACCGACAGCACGGTCACCCGGGACGGCTGGCACCTCGACGACATCGTGCTGCGCGGCGCCTCCACCGCTGCCGGCCCGCTTTTCGTCGACGGCTTCGAGTCCGGCGACCTGAGTGCCTGGTCGGGGACCG
>CAZKKP010000608.1:1013-2467 GCA_964553295.1 uncultured Thermoanaerobaculia bacterium
GACCCGGTCTACGGCCGACCCGTCCGGTCGGCCTCGAGGGCGTGCCAGGCGAACCAGAACGAGGTGCGCAGCGACAGCTCGCCGTCGCCGACCCCGGCGGGCTCGAGCCAGACCGCGCCCTGGTCGACGGCGAAGCGCAGGCGCAGCTCTCGCTCGCCGAGGGTGAGCCGGACCGCGCCCGATCGCGCCCCGGCCCGGAGGGCGAGCTCGGCCAGGGTGAGCGCGGCGCGCTCGCCGGCCGCCTCCAGGACCACCACCCGCTCCTTCAGGTGCGGCGCACCGTCCCCCTGCGGCGGCAGCGGCTCGACCGGGAAGTGCAACAGGTCAGAGCCGAAGTAGGAGTGGTACGGGTCGCGCTTGTAGGCCCGTTTCATGGCGGGGTCGGGCTCGAGCAGGGTGGTGTCGGGATGAGCGGCCAGCCAGTCGACCCAGGGGATCACCGCGGGCGCGAGCAGCGTCAGCCGGCCGCCGGCGAGGGGCCCGGCGACCGCCTCGCCTGAGAGCTGGCGCCACAGGCTCGATCCTGAAGGCTCCAGCCGACGGTCGAAGAGCAGCGGGTTGGAGTCCAGCAGCAGCCCGGAGGAGCCGAGGACCAGGACCTCGTCGCCCAGGGTCCGCTCGGCGGCCACCACGGCGTCGCACAGCGGGCTGTAGGCAATGAGGACCGGCACCCCGCCGACGGTGTCGTTGACCACCTCGTGCCAGCGCAGCAGCCGCAGCGGCCAGGCCCGGGCCTCGCCCCCGAGCACCAGCCCGACCACCCGGTCGGAGCTGACCAGCACCTTGCCCCGGGCCTCCTCGTTCCTCCGAGCGACCTCGGCGCCTGAGAAGTGGGGCGGGTCGACCAGGGTCGGCAGCTGGTCGCGGCCCATGCCGCTGGCCACCAGGCCGGGATCTCCCGACAGCGTCCCGAGGTCGAAGCCGTAGCTCGCCGGGTCGCTCCCGTCGCCCAGCCGTGCCGGGCTCGACGGCGTCCCGCCGCAGCCCACAGCCGCTGCGGTCGCGAGGACGGCAGCTGCGAGACCGAGCGTGAACGGTCGCCGAGGTGCGACGACCCGCTTCACGGCTCGAGCTCCCAGTGGACGCGGGGGGGCTCCGGAGGCACCACGATTCGTGGGCTCCCGGGGAGGGTCAGCCGGTCGAAGTCTCGAGCGTTGAAGGTGAGAAGCAGGTCGGCCCCAAACATCTCGGCGGCGGCCAGGTGGAGAGCGTCGAACAGTGCGCCGGATCTCGCTCCCCGCTCCGTGCAGCGCACCATGGCGGCGTGGTAGGCCGCTGCCTGAAGCTCGACGGTCTCGAGAAATGAGGCCAGCCGCTCCACGGCGAGGGTCGCCGCGGGGGGAGAGATCGGGGGGTCGATGGGGAGCCGGGTCAGCACTGCCCAGGTCTCCGCCATGGCGTGAGTCGAGACCACGCCGGCGAATCGGGCCTCCCGGGCCGCGGCCATCCAGGGC
>CAZKKP010000609.1:0-2456 GCA_964553295.1 uncultured Thermoanaerobaculia bacterium
GGTGATGTACACCAGCTCGCCGACGCCGTCGCTCTGCATGCTGGTTCCGAGCGGGGCGGCCAGAGCAGCGCGCGCGCCCATGTAGCCCGCCACGGTCTGGGAGGCGGTGAAGTCCTGCGCGGCCAGGGGGTAGGTCGCGTCCAGGTCGAGCGCCCGGTGCCGCCAGCCGATCCATGCGTAGCGGTGGTCGTTGGTGGCGCCCAGGAACTGCCAGCGGCCGCGGGGGTTCCAGGCCGCGATCCCGGTGTCGCCGTGCGTGCCGATGTCACCGTTGATCATCGCGTCCTCGGTGCCGTCCCGCAGTCCCTCGCCCACGAGCTGCTGCATCAGCGGGATCGCAGCGACGATCGAGTCCTCGGACGCATCCCGGTCCACCGGGACGAGGACGGTCAGCGACTGCGCGGTGATCGTCTGGGTCGAGGTCCCGGGCGTCGACTTCGGGTACTGCGCCGCGTTCATGTCGCCTGGCGCCGGGGCCGAGCGGAGGAACGGCTGCACGCCGCGCGACAGCACCGGCAGCGTCATCGTGGTGTCCGACATGTCCATCGGCGGCACCAGCGCCTCGATAGAGCGCATCGTCTCGGCCTTGCGCTGGAGCAGGGCCGTCGGCATGGTCACGATCCAGTCGCCGCCCTCGCCCGCGTTGTCGGCGAACACCTTCGCGACGCCCTTCGGGCCGGCGGCGAGGTGGTCGGTGAAGGCGCGCGCCCGCTCGCGGGACACGGAGCCCTTGAAGCGCTGAACCCAGCCGATCTCCTCGGCCATCTCCTGCGCCCGGCGCTGCCAGTCGCTCTTGGGGGCCGGATCGTCGAGCAGGCCGTGCTGGTACGTGCGGCCCTCGACCGCCCCGAACAGCCGGACCACGCCGCCGGAGGACCCGACGTGGCTGACCCCGCGAGCCACATCCAGCTTGCCGCCCTGCGCGAGGTCGGCGACACGGACCCCGTCCGCGGCAGCGGGACGGCAGTAGGCCCGCTCGATGGGCACGTCGTCAGGCGACTGCGGCCGGTTCGCCGCATCGGCCTGCGCCCGCTTCACGTCGTCCAGCTCGGTCTTGAGCTGGACCGCCAGCTGCTCCGCCTTCGCCGCGCGCTCGCCCGCGCCCTTGAGCGTGGTCAGCTCCTCGCGCAGATCGTGGATGGTCTTGTTCAGCCGCTCCCGGGTGGCGGCGACGTCTTCGACTGCCATCACTTGCTCCACAGGTGATCGGTGCCGTCGTTGCCGGGGTTGCCCCCGCCGCCTCGGCTGTTGGTGGCGCGCTCGGAGTAGATGAGCCCGAGGACGGCGCGTCGCACCTCGGGATCGGACCGGACGGCGTCGCGAACGTTGCTCGCGACGGACCGAGAAACGGAGGCAGCCAGGAACCGCTCGACCGCCTGCTCTTGGTCGGCGAACCGCTGCGCGTCGAGAGACAGCTGGAGAGCCTCCCTGTTGGCGGGGACGGCAACGGAGCTGACCTCGAGCAGCTCCGAGTGCCGATAGACGTACCCGGCCCGCCAACGCGGCACGTCCTTCGGAGCCTTGCGGGGGTCGTCGTCGGGCAGGTCCTGCCGGTTGACCGCCTCGCCGGGCAGGAACCCGACGCTCACCGCCCGGCGGAAGCCGTTCCGGTGCTGGTGGGCCAGAAGCATCCCGGTCGGGTTGAGCGAGGCCTCGTCCCACCACACCCGCAGCATCAGCCGCGCCTCGGCCTCGCCGCGGGACACCTTAGCGGCACCTCGGCCCACCACCGGAGCCCGATGGTCAGCGAGGATGACGGGGTTCGCCCGCCAGCTGCGGAGCTTCCAGGTCGACTGCTCGACCACGTCGCCCATCCGGTCCACGCTGCCGGTGCTAGCGACGAACTCCACCGACCCGTCGTCCTGCTGGTCTCCGCCGCAGGCCATCCAGGACAGCCCGCAGGCCACCTTGCCGGCGTACACCGAGCCATCGTCCTCGGACGCGTCGTCTTCCAGCCAGTCCAGGTCGCTCACGCGCACCTCGCGAGCCGCACGATCCGCGCGGCATGGTCACGGCCGAAGGCGGCCACCTCGGACGCATCCCCGTCCAGCACGGCGGCGGCAGCCTCGCGGCACACCGCAGCTGCCTCGTCGGCCACGTCGTCGGCCGCAGGCGAACCGAGCGACCGCAGCGCCCCGCGGAGCAGCGTCCGAGCCACCAGCTCCACGTCCGTAGGGTCCTCGCCTGCAGCGTACAGGCCCGCGACCTGCCGGAGGACACCACCCACCGCCGCTTGCGCGCGGGGCTCGTCGACCGCCGGGTCCGCGGGCTCTGCCCCCGGCTCGGCGGGACGCCCCACCGGCTGCGGGGCCTCGTCGGCGACAGGGGCGTCGAAGAAACCCTCGTAGGCCGCGGCGTCGGGGGGCGACATCCCGAAGGCCTGCATCCAGGTGACGGCTCGAGCCTGCCGCTCGGTGTAGCTGGTCTGCAGCGCCTCGACGTTGGCGAAGCTGTGC
>CAZKKP010000610.1:0-2454 GCA_964553295.1 uncultured Thermoanaerobaculia bacterium
GATCACCGGCAACAGTATTGCGATCGGCCGCTTCCGGCAAGAGGTCCAACGGGCCCGGCTTGGCGCCTCCGAGGCGCCACCGCGATTCCTCCGACGAATCGCCGTTCGACGAATCGCCTGCGGTAAGATGGAGAGCGAGGACCAGTATGGGAAGAGAAGAGGTCATACGCGCCATCGCGGAACACCGGGATGAGATCCGAGCACGTTTCGGTGTCGCATCCCTGCGTCTGTTCGGCTCGGTGGCGCGTGATCGCGCCACTGATCGCAGCGATGCCGATTTCCTGGTGTCGTTCACCGACACGCCGACCTTTCGCGGCTTCATGGACCTCCGGATCTTCCTCGAAGACCTCCTCGGTTGCGACGTCGACCTGATCACCGAGACGGGCCTCAGGGAGAGAGTGCGGCCGCACGTCGAGAGGGACGCCATCCGTGTCGCGTGACTGGTCTCTGCGTCTGGAAGACATCGAGACCGCGTGCGACAAGATCCTCCGGCACAGCGCAGGACGCGATCGGAACGAGGCGTTCTCCGATGAGTTGCGACTTGACGGGATTCTCCTCAATCTCCACATCATCGGCGAGGCGGTCAAGCACCTGCCTGAAGAAGTGCGAGCTCGATACCCGGAGGTGCCTTGGCGTCGGATCGCCGGGATGCGTGACTTCGTGGCTCACCTCTACTTTGCCGTCGATCTCGACATCGTCTGGGACACCGTCACGCGGGACGTGCCGGAGCTCGCAGAGCGGATTCGCGTCATCCGCGAGCAAGAGACCGGCGACGCTGGTCCAGACTGAGCCGACGCTGACCGACTGTGACACACCGGGTCCGCGTGGCCTCGAGGCGACTCGTCGCGTGGACGCCTCCAGCCCGCCTGCCCAGCTTGGCGCGTTCGACGCGCCACCGCAATTCGTCCGACGAATTGCCGTCCGACGAATCGCTACGGACGCTGCTGCTCCGGCTCGAGCAGCAGCAGTTCGAGGCTCTCGGCCTCGAACTGGCGGAACGCCGCGTCGAAGGTCACGAGGCGACACCCGCCGGCGATGGCAAAGGCCGCCAGGTAGGCATCGGTCCAGAGTTTCGGCGAGCAGTCGTCGCGAAGCGCCAGCCGAGGCCACAGCTCCCCGAGCCCCGGCGGCTCGGCCATGAGCCCGACCCGGTCGTCCTGCCGCCACGCGAGGTACACCGCGGCGGCGTCGCGGTTCGCCAGCGGTCGGAACCCCTCGGCGATGGGCTGGGTCAGCAGCCGCAGGCACGACATCTCGGTGACCCGGCAGAAGCTCAGGATCGACGGCGGCTCGACGCTCTCCACCCACCTCCGCGCCGGCGCGTGGTGGACGTGCGCCTCGAGGGTCGCGGCCAGGAACACGTTGACGTCAAGCAGGTAGTGCGGCATGGGCGCGGTCGTCCTCGAGCTGAAGCTCGGCCAGGCGCCGGTGGATCTCCTCCCCGGTCATCCCGGCCATGAGGGCGGGCGCGCCGGGGCGCGCCGGGATCAGCGGCAGCCGCACCCGGGAGGGTCCGCCGGGCTCACCGGCCCGCGCCGGCCCGAGACCCAGCGCCGCCCGCAGCCCATCCTCGACCAGCTCGGTGACGGTCCGCCCCTCCAGCGCCGCCTTGGCCTTGACCCGGCGGTACAGCTCGTCGTCGATCACCAGGGTGGTTCTCATGTTCCGACGATAGCAGAAATCTGCATAGCATGTCAATCTGCATCTCGACCCGCGCGTCCCGGGAGGCGATGGGAGCGGTGCCTTGACGGGACTCGTCTCTTCGACGTCTTCGGTTCGCGTGCCCGGCCTGGCGCGTCCGACGCGCCACCGCGATTCGTCCGACGAGCTGCCGTGCTTACGGTCCGGGGACGGTAATGCAGACCATTGAAACAGTTACATTTTGCAAGGTGCCAGTGTCATTGCAAACAGTTGCTAAGTGTCCTGAACTCAGAGACAAGTTGTCTCAATTAAGCAATCTTTCATGTACGATACTGATTCCACTGCTACTTGCGGGATTCGTATTTCTTGCAAGGGGCAGATCATTTTCATCATCACAAACTACTTCAAAGTCGCGACAAGTACCACTCGATACAGCCTCTGTAACCGTGTTGACGTACAACCCCTCCTTCGACGCATACACCCCGCCGAGGGGGTCGACCTTGGCGGCGGTGATGGTGGCGTCGGCGATGTTGCGGACGGTCACTGCGCTGTTGGCGATCTTGAGGTTCGTGACGGCATTGGTCGCCAGCTTGGACTCCTCCACGGCCCAGTCCACGATGTGGTCGCGGGCAATCGTTCCAGCCGCGATGTCGAAGCACGTGACCGATCCGTCCGCGATCGCCGCCGAGCCCACGGCCCCGGCGGCGATCTTGCCGGCGGTGACGGCGCCGTCCTGGATGGTGGCTGAGGACACCGCTTCGGGGCGCAGGTGGGCCGCGCCGATCGCGCCGTCCTCGACCGCCGCGCCGGTGA
>CAZKKP010000611.1:0-2448 GCA_964553295.1 uncultured Thermoanaerobaculia bacterium
GGCGCCATCTCCCAGCGGGAGACCTCCGTCACCCGCTCCGCGCCCGCCACTCGGCCCCGGATCCTCTCGCGCCTTCCCGGAGCGCCACTGACGGTTCGCGGCGATCCCATGTGCCGGCGAGACGCCGGCACCACAATGGGCCGCTGCCAGAACGGGAAGGGCTCGGGCGCGGGTGTCAGGATCATCGCGGGCTCGGGAGGGGAAAGGGGGAGCGGAATCGGTCTCGGGCAGGGGCTCGGGCGCGGGATCGGGCGCCGATTTCTCCCTGGGGGGGGGCAAACGTGATCGGGTGAGGGAGCGTGAAGAGGTGGCGGCATCGGGAGACGAGGTATCATTCCCTGCGAGCTGGAGAGACGATGCGCTATCGCTGCCTGATCATCGACCACGACGACACCGCGGTCGACACCACGCCGACCGTGCACCACCGGGCTCACAGGGCGTCTCTGGCCCTGCTCCGCCCTGGTCAGGAGGCGGTCGACGTCGAGACGTGGTTTGCCAAGAACTTCCATCCCGGCATTCTGAGCTACCTGCGGGACGAGCTCGGCTTCAGCGACTCCGAGATGGCGATCGAGCACCAGGTCTGGCGTGAGCACACGGCCCTGGCCCTGCCGGAGTTCTTCCCGGGCATCCTCGAGACCCTGGCCGAGTACCAGCGGCGTGGCGGCGCGGTGGTGGTCGCGTCGCACTCCGAGGAGGACGTCATCCGCGCGCATTACCGCGCGGCCCGCAACGGCCACACGGTGAACCCCGACCTCGTCTTCGGCTGGGACCTGCCGCCCGAGCAGCGGAAGCCCCACCCCTACCCGGTGCTCGAGACCCTGCGCCGGCTCGACCTCGAGCGATCGGACGTGCTCGTCCTCGACGACCTCAAGCCGGGCGTCGACATGGCCCATGCCGCCGGGGTCGACGTCGCCGCCGCCGGCTGGAGCCACGACATTCCGGCGATCCGCGAGTTCATGCGGCGGAACTGCGTCGCGACCTTCGACACCGTCGCCGAGTTCACCGAGTTCCTCCTCGGCTGACGGCGAGCCCAGCCGCGCAACCAGGCGATGAGCCACCAGGCGCAGGCCACGACCAGGGCGGCCAGGAGCCCACCACCTCGACACGGATGTCGTCGTCCCCATGCTCGATCCGCTTCAGCTGCTCGACTCCCTCGGTGAGGGTGTCGAAGCTCTCGAGCATGACGCGGAAGTGGCTCGCTCCCCTGGCCACGTTGTTCGCGGCTTGGTCGAGAAGCCCTAAGAACACGTCGTTCCGTGGCATGAACCACCGCATCCGGCGCACCTCCTCCGCTGGCGCCCCGAGGGCGCAGCCACCGCCGAACGTGATCCCCGATACCGTTGCCGATTGCAAGACTCCTTCAGGTCCGGCGACATCCCGAACCAGAGTGTGCCGGTACTTGACGGTCACGGTCCTGCGACCCATCTTTTCCCCAGGAGCGATGAAGCGGCCCGCTGCGGTTGGAATGGTCCGATCGCCGCGGGCCGCGCGCTGCTCGGCCCGCCGCGCGCCAGCCCGACATCCCGATCCCACCACAGACAACCTCCCATCGCCGGGACCTAACTCGAACACCCCACCCGCGATCGCCGCGCTCTGCCCCCTGCCCCCCACCCGCTGCCGCTATCGCTGCCCCTGCCCCTGAAGCCACCCCTGTCGCTGTTCCAGCGCCTTCCGGGTCCCAGGGCCTGCTCCCTGCCGGCCGCCGCCTGATCCCGGATGTCGCGCGCGCCCCGGGGAACGAGATTCGAACTCGGGCTCTGGTCCCTGAGCCCTCAGAGCCCGTGGAGAATTCGGCTTCTGCGGTCTTCATAACATCCTTAAACAATTACTTTTCAATGATTTGTGAATGGGGCCTGTTTGCTCAGGGCCGGTTCTTTCACAAGCTCTCAGCTCTGAGCCCTGGACCCTCCTCCGGGCTCGGGCTCGGGAGAGGGTGCGGAAGTGGGCACATGGGACGTGTCAGCCGCAGACCATGACCCGGATCTCGCCGGCTGCCTGTCGGACCGTGGCTTCGAGCACGTCCGGGGCGATCCCGCTCACGGCGGCAAGCGCCCGCAGCCGGCGGTGCCAGGGAGGGGTCGGCTCGCGGCCGAGCGCGTGGACTGTCGCCAGGTCGCGGGCAAGCTCGAGCTCGAGTTCCCGGCGGCGCTCCGCCGCCAGCTCACGCGCCGCCCCCTGCAGCTCCTCCTGCAGGGCCTGGGCCGGCGAGCCGCTCGCGGCGGCCAGGCAGCGGGCGCGGTAGCGCCAGCGCTCGAGCCGCACCGGTGGGCGCTCGGCAGGTGGCGTGTTCTCCAGCTCCACCCAGTCACGGATCAGCAGGCAGCGCACTCCCTCGTCGTCCATGCCTCACCCCTTCCCTCGCCGCTCGGCCGACTCGTCCCCGAGACTCGGCAGGCGGCCGTGCTCCCGCTCGAAGCGCTCGAGGTAGTCCTCGATGGCGGCTGACAC
>CAZKKP010000612.1:0-241 GCA_964553295.1 uncultured Thermoanaerobaculia bacterium
GGCCTCGAGCGCCCAGACCTCCATCTCGCCGAGGCGCTGGCCGCCGAACTGGGCCTTGCCGCCGAGCGGCTGCTGGGTGATCAGCGAGTACGGACCGATCGACCGGGCGTGGATCTTGTCGTCGACCAGGTGATGCAGCTTGAGCATGTACATGATGCCCACGGTGACGGGGTGGCGGAACGGCTCGCCGGTCCGCCCGTCGCACAGCTGCGACTGCCCGGTCGTCAAGTGGCCGGCCATG
>CAZKKP010000612.1:251-2439 GCA_964553295.1 uncultured Thermoanaerobaculia bacterium
TGGATCTTGTCGTCGACCAGGTGGCTAAGCTTGAGCATGTAGATGTAGCCGACGGTCACCCGCTGCTCGAAGGCCTCGCCGGTCATGCCGTCATACAGCAGGCTCTTACCGTCCTCGGGAAGACCGGCGTCCTGCAGCTGGGCGTGGATCTCGCGCTCGGTGGCGCCCTCGAAGACCGGCGTCGCGTAGGTCAGGCCGAGCTCGTAGCCCGCCCAGCCGAGGTGGGTCTCGAGGATCTGACCGACGTTCATGCGCGAAGGCACGCCGAGCGGGTTCAGGATGATCTCGACGGGCGTCCCGTCGGGCATGAAGGGCATGTCCTCCTCGGGCAGGGCCTGGGAGATCACGCCCTTGTTGCCGTGGCGGCCGGCCATCTTGTCACCGACCTGCAGCTTGCGCTTCATGGCGATGAACACCTTGACCTGCTTGATCACGCCCGGCGGCAGCTCGTCGCCCTGGCGGAGCAGCTCGATGCGCTCCTGGTTGAGCTGCTCGAGCACCTCGATCTGCGACTCGGCCTGACGGGCGAGCAGCCGCACCCTGTCGAGCAGAGCGGGATCGCCGATCGGCAGCGCCATGATCTCTGCCCGGGTCATCCGACGCAGCGCCTCGTGGCTGAGCTTCTCGCCCTTGCGGACGACGATCTCGCCGCCGGAGGCGACCACGGCTTCTTCGACCGGTACGCCGGAGAGCAGGTTCTCGATCTTGGAGTCCCGGACCTCGAGGATGATCCGCTTCTCGTCCTCCGAGTTCTTACGGATGCGGGCGATGGCACTGTTCTCGATGGCCAGCTGGCGAGAGTCCTTCTCGACACCCTTGCGAGCGAAGATCTGGACGCCCACCACCACCCCCTCGATGCCCGGCGGGCAGCGCAGAGAGGCGTCGCGCACGTCTCCGGCCTTCTCGCCGAAGATCGCCCGCAGCAGCTTCTCCTCGGGAGTGAGCTGGGTCTCGCCCTTGGGCGTGACCTTGCCGACCAGGATCGAGCCCTGGCGGACCTGAGCGCCAATGTGGATGATCCCGGCCTCGTCGAGGTGCGCCAGCGCGGACTCGGCGACGTTCGGGATATCGCGGGTGATCTCCTCGGGTCCGAGCTTCGTGTCGCGCGCCGAGCACTCGTACTCCTCGATGTGGATCGAGGTGTACTTGTCCTGTTTTATCAGGGCCTCGGAGACGACGATCGCGTCCTCGAAGTTGTATCCCCGCCAGGGCATGAAGGCGACCAGGATGTTGTGGCCGAGGGCGAGCTCGCCGTTCTCGGTGTTGGGCCCGTCGGCCAGCACCTGGCCTTTGACCACCGGCTGTCCTTCGTGTACCAGAGGCTTCTGGTTGATCGACGTGTTCTGGTTGGAGCGGCGGAACTTGGTCAGCTGGTAGATGTCGGCGCCGAAGTCGCCCTCACCCTCACCCTCGACCCGGACGATGATGCGCTGGCTGTCGACCTTGTCGACCACGCCGTCGCGATGGCAGACCACCACCGCGCCGGAGCCCTGGGCCACCATCGCCTCCATGCCGGTACCGACGATCGGCGTCTCCGGCCGCACCAGCGGGACCGCCTGGCGCTGCATGTTGGAACCCATCAGGGCCCGGTTGGCGTCGTCATGCTCGAGGAACGGGATCAGCGAGGCGGCGACCGACACCACCTGGCGGGGCGACACGTCGATGTAGTCGACCTGCTCGCGGTCGATGACCAGGAACTCGCCGCCGGAGCGCGCAATCACTCGCTCGTCGACCAGATTGCCCCGCTCGTCGACCCGGGCGTTGGCCTGGGCGATGTTCAGGGTCTCCTCTTCCCAGGCCGGCAGGTAGAAGGCGTGGGGCGCGCCCCAGGCCTCCATCTTCCGCGCCTTGGACAGCTTGGTGTTGGTCGCCTCGAAGTCCTCCAGGAGCACCACCTGGCCAAGCGTGAAGCCCGAGTCGCCGACCTGCGTGACCTGCACGTGCTGCTGGACGCGGCTGTTCTCGACCTTCTTGTAGGGCGACTCGATGAAGCCCATCGAGTTCAGGCGGGCGAAGCAGGAGAGCGACGAGATCAGGCCGATGTTGGGGCCCTCCGGGGTCTCGATCGGACAGATCCGGCCGTAGTGGGTCGAATGCACGTCGCGCACCTCGAAGCCCGCCCGCTCACGGGACAGACCACCGGGTCCGAGGGCCGACAGCCGCCGCTTGTGGGTGACCTCCGACAGCG
>CAZKKP010000613.1:0-2433 GCA_964553295.1 uncultured Thermoanaerobaculia bacterium
ACAAGCGCTACAGCTTCGCCTACCCCGCCTGCCCCGACCTCGACGACCAGGCCGGCCTCTTCGCGCTGCTCGACCCCTCCGAGATCGGCGTCGCGCTGACCGAGGGCTTCATGATGGACCCCGAAGCCTCGGTCTCCGCCCTCGTCTTCCACCATCCCGACACGAGCTACTTCTCGGCCGCCGGCACCGGGAGGTAGGGCGTCCCGCGGAGCACCCGTGGGTGGTCCGATTCGCGGCGCGAATCGGAGGGGGAGGGATGCAGCCGAGAACCGCGCCGGCCGCGCCGACACGAACGCCTGGATCACGACATCGCAGCTTCCTGTCAGGGGCTTCCAGAGCATCCCTGATGACAATGTCGGCCTTGTTTGGCCCGACACTGGTACTGCCCCGATCCGCTGGTCCAGCACCGGCAGCTAGCCTGGGTTCTCGCTCGGCATCGAGCCGAAAGCGCTGACGAGCGGGCGGCGTGACACCGAGACCGTGCGGAAGCGGGAGCTGATCGCCACGGTGGGCCAGGATGCTCAGAGGTCGGTGCGGGATAGAATCGACGGCGGTCGCACGGGGGTGGAGGGGTGAGCAGACGACGGAGAACCTGGCTGGGGCGGTGCGGGCCGGTAGTCGCCGCCGCAGCGGTGGTGCTGGCGGCGGCCCCGGGGTCGGCGCAGGAGCTCATCCCGGCTGCCTACACCCCAGCCCCGGTCGGGGTCAACCTGGTTTCGGTCGCCACCGCCTCGAACCGCGGCGATGTCGCCTTCGACCCGTCGGGTCCGATCGACGAGGCGAGCGCCGACATCCTCGTCTCGAGCCTGAGCTACGCCCGGACCTTCGGTCTCGCCGGCCGGTCGGCCAACCTGACCCTGATCGCCCCCTGGGGGGTCGGCGACCTCGAGGGGCTGTACCGCGGCGAGCCGGCCTCGGCGAGCCGGTCGGGGCCGGCCGACCTCAACCTCCGACTCGGCGTCAACCTCTACGGCGGCCCCGCCATGAGCCCGCAGCAGTTCGCTACGTACCGGCCGAAGACCCTGATCGGCGCCAGCCTGATCGTGGTCGCGCCGACCGGCGAGTACGACTCGACCAAGCTGATCAACATCGGCACCAACCGCTGGGGCTTCAGGCCGGAGGTCGGGGTCGTGCACGTGATGGGCAGGTGGGTGATCGACGCCTCTGTCGGCGGCTGGTTGTACACCGACAACACCGACTTCGCCGGCGGCAGGACCCGCCGCCAGGACCCGATCCTGTCGAGCCAGTTCCACGTTCGCTGTCTCCTCGGTCGCGGTCTGTGGGGGGCTGTCGGCGCCAACTACTGGCGCGGCGGCCGGACCACCGTCGACGGCGTCGTCGGCGACGACCTCCAGGAGAACTCTCGGGTCGGCGTCACCCTCGCCTGGCAGGCGGCGCCGAGCCACGCTTTGCGCTTCGCGGCGAGCTGGGGCGCCTTCACCCGGATCGGCGGCGACTTCGACTCCTTCGGCCTGTCCTACAGCTACACGTGGAGGAAGAAGCCGGCGCCGGGCTGACCCCCGCGGTCGGCGAAGGGGTCGTCCGGTGATTCGAATGTGGCGAGAGGTCGGCGGCGCCGGGCGATGGAGAGTGTGAGCGAGGCCAGCGAGCGAGGCCAGTACCGGTGACGGGGCGCAATCGGGCAAGAGCGACCCCAAGGGTGTTGCAGGGGCTCGATCGAGAAGGAGACGGCCGCCCCGAGGCGGCCGCCGCGATGTCGTGGGCCCGGAGCTCCTGCGTCAGTTCCGGCGGGGCTTTGGCTGCGAACCGCCCGAGGAGGGCGAGGCGCTCGGTGGGGACAATGGCCTCGGGCTCGAGGGGAGAGAACCCGACGATCGGACCCCGGCGGAGCCGGACGACGAGGGAGACGGCGCTCGAGTCGACGGTGCCGGCGCCGCGGGTCTCACGGAGGAGGGAGCGCTCCGATTGGAGGATGGAGAGCGCATGACCGGGGATCCTGACCCCATGGCCCGGGTCGGACGCGCCGGAGAGGTGCGGGGGACGATGACCGGTCGCGACGAGCCGGACGACAGGCTCGAAGGACCAGTCCCGGCGCGCGGCGACACTGGCTGTCGCACGATCGGGGACGAGGGGCTGCGAGGGGTCGAGGGGGCGTCGAGGCTCGAGGTCACACCCCGGGGGGTGACGGTCGTGGGGCGCCCGCTGCGGCGTAGGATCGGGTTGGTTGCAGGCTCGACCGGAGCGCGATTCAGGCTCCCGCCGCGGCTCACGCTGCCTCCCGGCCGGTACAGGTTGGGCTGGTCCCGCCGGCCGATGTCGGCGGTCCCCGTGCGCCCGAAGGGCGATCCGGCGCCGGTCGACAGCGCCGGCGGGCGGGCGGCGGCGCCGGCGGGGCTCGCTCCTGACCCGCGCTGTCCCACGCCCGGGAGATCCGCCACCACCGACTGCGCAGACGAGCGGCTCAGCTCGTTC
>CAZKKP010000614.1:0-2428 GCA_964553295.1 uncultured Thermoanaerobaculia bacterium
CGCCCACCACCAGGCGCTTGAGGTACAGCTCCGGGGCGATGCGCAGGAAGAGGTCGAGGTCGAGGGTGTTGTGGTGGGTGATGAAGGGTCGAGCACTGGCCCCGCCGGCGAGCGGCTGCATCATGGGCGTCTCGACCTCGAGGAAGCCATGACCCTCGAGGTACCGCCGGATCGCCGAGACGAGTCGGCTCCTGACCTCGAACACCCGCCGCGACTCCGGGTTCGCGATCAGGTCGAGGTAGCGCTGTCGAGCACGGATCTCGCGGTCCGCGAGGCCCTTGTACTTCTCCGGCAGGGGCCGGAGCGCCTTGGTCAGGATCCACAGCCGCTCGACCGCGAGGCTCAGCTCCCCGGCTCGGGTGCGGAAGACCCGGCCCTCGGCGCCGACGAAGTCGCCGAGGTCGAGCAGCTTGAGAAGCTCCCAGGACGCCTCGCCGACGACGTCGCGCCGCACGAACAGCTGCAGGTGGGCGACACCATCCGACAGGTCGGCGAACACGACCTTGCCCTGGCGTCGCTGCGCCCGCAACCGGCCGGCGATGCGGGCCGATGTCTGCGCCGCCTCCAGCTCCTCCGCCGTCCGGCTCTCCCACTCAGCCCTGACCGCAGTCACCGAGGTCTCGACGCGGAAGCGAGCCGGATAGGGATCGTGACCGAGCTTGCGAAGCGCTTCGAGCTTGGCGCGACGATCGGCGATCAGCTTCTCGAGGGGCTGCTGGCTCTCACGGTCGCTCACTCGAACCTCCAAAGGCGCCGGATTGTACCACGGCCGTCAACCAAAGGCGCCTTCGGAAGTCTTTTTTTTCTCGCTACTTTCGCTTCTTCCCCCGGGCACCGCCCGAAACGGCCCGGGTCTTGGGGCGCGAAGTGCGATCCTTCGGCGGAGGGCTCTTCTTAGAGAAGCGGCGATCGCCCGCCGCCGGTCCGCCCGCTGGAGCTTCCGCCCGCCGCGCCGGCGACGATGCCTTCGACGACCGCGGACCCCGGCTGCCCTGGTCGGTATCCTCGCCCGAGCTCGCGGTCCCTCGACCCGGTTGGCCGCCACGGGTCGCCGACGCGCCCCAATCCGGGGCTGCCGACCGGCGCCCCGGAACGGGTCGCCGCTGGGAACCCCGGTCTGCTGGCTGGCGCTCCACCGCCCTTTGCGACGGACCACCGTCTTTCCGCTGGGGTCTGGCGCCGCCGCCGGGTCGGACTGCCCGGGGCCTCTGACCACCATCCGGCGGCGGCGCCTCGGGCAGCCGCTCCTCGGAGCGCCGGCCCGAGCGACCGATCGACGGCGCGAGCACCCGGGCCCTGTCCCGACGGGTGGTCGCGGTCGCCGAGCGCAGCGCCTTGAGCTCGAAAGGTGTCAGGTCGCGGAACTCCCCCGGCCGCAGCGAGTCGTCGCGGAGCGGACCGATGGCACTGCGGCGCAGCCGCTGGACGTGGTGCCCGGCCCGGAAGAAGAGCTCGCGCACCTCGTGGGTGCGACCCTCGGCCACCCGCACCCGCCACCAGGTGTTGCTGCCGCTGCGCGTCGCCCCGGTGCGGACCACGTCCACCGGCTTGACCTGCCGGCCGTCGATAACCGTGCCCTTCATCAGCCGTTCGATGCTGCCCACGCCGAGCTCGCCCCGGACCTTGACCAGGTACTCGCGGAGCAGCCCGTACCGGGGATGGGTCACCCGCGCCGCGAGCTCGCCGTCGTTGGTCAGCAGGAGCAGCCCCTCGGAGTGGTAGTCGAGCCGGCCGACCGGGAACACCCGCTCCGGCACCAGCGACCGCAGCAGGTCGAGCACGGTCTCCCGCTTCTCGGGGTCCTCGCAGGTCGTCATCACCTCGCGCGGCTTGTACAGCAGCACATAGCGCAGCGGCTCCGGCGCCCTCAGCCGGGTGCCGTCGACCTTGACGCTGTCGACCTCGGGGTCGGCCTGGGTACCGAGCGTGGCGACCACGCCGTTGACCCGCACCCGCCCTTCGCGGATCAGCTCCTCGGCGTCCCGACGCGAGCACATGCCGGCGCGCGCGATCAGCTTCTGCAGTCGTTCTCGAGCCATCTCATTCCTCCGCTGCCGGCACTCCGAGCCCGGCGGGAACCTCCGCCTCCCGGCGGGACCGATTATCGTAGCACGGGACCACCCCCGTCGACCCGACTCCCTCTCCCCGGCCAGAGCCCCGATCAGGGCCGAGGGCTCTGTCAGGGGTCGGGGATCGGGGGTCGTGTCCCGGGCTCGCTCGCCTCAGCCCTTGCCGCTCGGCTTCGCCTGGACCGAGCCGCCGCTCGGTCGAGTCGATCCGGAGCTGCTGCTGCTCGACGACGGCGGGCTCGGCGCAACCCGCGAGGGGCTCGATGACGAGGAGGTCGGCGGCGGGATCGTCGACGACGAGCCAGTGGACGGCCGGCTCGCCGGTGGCTGCGCCGGCACGATCCCGCTCGGAACGGTGC
>CAZKKP010000615.1:0-2417 GCA_964553295.1 uncultured Thermoanaerobaculia bacterium
CTTGGAGCCACAGCTCCCACTCCTCGACGCTGTCGAAGTCGCGGCTGCCCCGCAGGCTTGCGCCAGGGGAAGCCTGGAGGAGGGGGGCGAGATTGGAAAAGGTGCCGAGCACGCCCTTCCCCAGTAGAGGCCATGGCCGGTCAGCTGCCAATCCAGTAGGGCTGTCTGGCGTGCCCAGCACCTTTCCGTTACCACGTACACACTTCCACACGTCTGGAGCGGCGTCGGTCGGGGTTGTCCGCACCATCCGTCTGCACGAGGTGCCCGGGCCGTGGGCGAGCAGCGTATTTCTCAGCCCGCCGTGGCCGATTCTGGGATGCCCCACCTACCCGGCGGCCCTGGCACTTCATCGTCAGATCACCGGCAAGGGCCTGTCGAAACAGGCGTGGAATCTCTGTGACCGCATCCGTGAAGCCGACCGGGTCGCTGCCCGTGACGAACGGGTCGTCGAGGCGCATCCCGAGCTCAGCTTCGCCTCGATCGCGGCCGGCAGCGCTCTTCCAACCACAGGTCTGCCGTATCCGAAGAAGACGTGGAACGGCCAGCAGATGCGGCGACAGCTGCTCGAAGGGGTGGGCATCCAGATTCCCGACCACCTCGACGGATCGCCGGGCCTCGTGGCTGTCGACGACCTGCTCGACGCCGCCGCCGCGGCATGGACTGCCCTGAGGTTCGCCTCGGGCAGTGCCCACGCTATCGGCGAGCTGGCCGCAGGCCGTCGCCCGAACCGGCACGCCGGCCGAATCTGGGTGTGACTCACGAACGAGAATTTTGTTAGGCAGGCCATGCCGCCTGAGCCTGCGTCGATTGGTGCCGAGCGACCCTTGCAGAAGCCGTGCCCCGGTCGTGGGCAGGATGCGTGGGCTGGATGGGGTTCGCCCGAAGGCTCAACGTGAGTGGGTTCGGACCTCGGATGGAGGGCGGGCTGCCATTGCCCGTTGGTCGGTGGGTTGAACCACGTTCCCAATGTGGGTATGATCATTCCCGAAATGGGTACGTGCGACGATTGGGCGGTCTCCGGGCTCGCGGATGCGCTGTTCACGGCGGTGCAGCAGCGTGTCCTCGGGCTGCTCTTCGGCCAGCCCAACCGGCGGTTCCGGAGCGCCGAGATCATCACGCTGGTCGCGAGCGGAACCGGGGCGGTGCATCGCCAGCTGCGGCGGCTCGAGGAGGCTGGTCTCGTCGTCGTGACCCACGAGGGCAACCACAAGTACTATCAGGCGAATCGGGAAGCTCCGATCTTCCACGAGCTGCAGGGGTTGGTCGTCAAGACGTGCGGCCTGGCAGGGCCGCTTCGGGCGGCACTCGAGCCGCTGTTGGGGCAGGTCCTCGCCGCGGTCGTGTACGGGTCGATTGCCGACGGAACCGACCACGCCGCAAGCGACGTCGATGTGCTGGTGATCAGCAACAGCCTGGGCTACGCCGATGTCTACGCGGCCCTCGAAGGAGCGGAGCAGCGTCTGGCGCGACCTGTCAGTCCGACCGTGATGAGCCGGGAGGAGTGGCGCGTTCGGAGGGCCGAGCCCGACTCGTTTGCCGCCCGGATCGCCGCGCAGCCACGTCTCGCGCTCATTGGGGATCTCGATGACCTCCGCTGAGCTCGAGCGGCTCGTCGCGATCCACAAGCTCAAGCGGGAGCCGCCATCGAGGCGCGAGATCGAAGGCCTGATCCGGTCGGCCGCTGCGCGGCTCGAAGATGCCATCAACGAAGACCTCTCCGTGGAGAGCCGGTTCGATCTCGCCTACGGTGCGGCGCATGCGGCGTGTCTGGCGGCGCTCCGCTGGCACGGATACAGGTCGGACTCCAGGTACCTCGTGTTCCAGGCTCTGCCTCACACGCTGGGTCTCGAGGCGCCTGTCTGGCGGGTGCTTTCGAAATGTCACGACCGCCGGAATCTTGCCGAGTACGAGGGGTACTACGACATCGAGGAGAGGCTGCTGGCCGATCTCCTGGAGGCGGCCAGCGTTGTTCTCGAATCGGTTCGTGCTCTGCCGGACTCCGGGGAGGCTCGGAACGGAGGCTTGAATACTTGACGATCTTGCATCGGAGTCTCAGGAGAAAGAAAGTTAACAAAGTTGTGGTGGGTTCGGGTTTCGGGAGGTCGGGTGCCGCGCGACCTGAGGGTGTTTGTCGAGGGTGGTTTGTACCACGTGTACAACCAGCGGTGCTCGAAATTCTGGGGACATTGTCGGGAATGTCTGACCTGAGGCACGGGCAGGGGAATGAACGGCGGTTGAGCGCCATCCGCCGTTCAAGTAAGGAGGGCATTGGTCGACACCATCCTCAAACTCGGCCCGTGCCCGCCGAACCACTCCTCAAGCCTGACCTCAGATTGTCAGATATTCAAGCCTGACACTTGACCACGGTCTTTCCAGGCTGTCTTGGCGCGTACATCGTCGATCAGGAAGCGCACGCC
>CAZKKP010000616.1:0-2415 GCA_964553295.1 uncultured Thermoanaerobaculia bacterium
AATCCCGACGATCTCACCATGACCCACCTCTACCGGCCCCTCGGTGGGCCGCCGGCACCCGACTCGATGAACGGTAGGGAGTACTTCCCGTGGGTCCTGGCAGAGCTCCAGGCGGGCCGTACCGTCAAGTTCACGAGCCCGGACGAGCTGCCGCCGGAGGCGGCCCAGGACCGCGCCGTCTACGAGCACTTCGGCGTCCGGTCGACCCTCTCACTGCCTCTGTGCGCCGGCGGGGCGCCGATCCAGGGCTGCGTCGGATTCAACACAACCCGCAGGGAGCACGTGTGGCCCGAGGACACCGTGCAGAGACTGCGGCTGGTTGCCGAGGTCTTCGCCAACGCCCTGGCCCGGAAGCGGGCAGACCAGGCCCTCCGGGATAGCGAGGCCCGGTTGAGCCTCGCCGCGGACGCCGCCGGCGTCGGGCTGTGGACGCTCGACAACGACACCGGGGTCTACTGGGCCACCGACAAGGCCCGGGCGATCTTCGGCTACCCGCCGGGCTCCGTGGTGTCCCACGAGCTCTTCGAGTCGTCGGTCTACCCCGAGGACCTGCCGCTGGTTCGCGACGCCATCGCCAGGTCGGCGCGCACCGGCGATGCCCTCGCCGTGGAGTATCGGATCCAACGCCCGGACGGGGAGTTTCGGTGGGTCTCCTCTCGCGGCCGGTCAGAGTTCAAGGCGACCGGCGAACCCCATCGCCTCATGGGCGTCTCGATCGACGTCACCGAGCGCAAGCTCAACGACGAGGCGCTGCACCAGCTCAGCCAGCGCCTGATTCGGGCGCACGAGGATGAGCGGGCGCTCATCGCCCGCGAGCTCCACGACGACGTGACGCAGCAGCTGGCCGTCCTGGCGATCGAGGCCGGCCGCGCCGCAGTCGACCTGCCCGAAGGGCCGAAGGCCACCCTGCTGACCTCGGTCCGTGAGGGTCTGGCCCGTCTCAGCGAGGATGTCCACGCGCTCGCCTACCACCTGCATCCCTCGATCCTGGAGGAGCTCGGGCTGCCCGAGGCGCTCCGGGCGGAGTGCGACCGGCGGCGGCGCCAGTCGAGCTTCGAGATTCTCACGGACCTCGATCCCGACGCCGCGGGGCTCGAACGCGAGGCGGCGCTCTGCCTCTTCCGCGTCGCCCAGGAGGCCCTCACCAACATCGCCCGCCACGCCGCGGCGCAGGTCGTGACGGTGACCCTCCACCAGATGGAGGACGGGGTCAGGCTCGCCGTCCGCGACGACGGCGGCGGGTTCGCGCCCCGGGATTCGCGTTCACACCGGCGTCTCGGCCTGGCGAGCATGCGCGAGCGGGTGCGGCTGGTGCATGGGACCCTCGACGTCGAGAGCGCGCCCGGCGCCGGCACCTCGGTGATCGCCTGGGTCCCCGACGGGGAGGCCCCGCGATGACCGGAATCGCCCGACCTCGAGTGCTGCTCGCCGACGACCACCTGATGGTCGCGGAGGCACTCAAGAGCATGCTGTCCGACGAGTTCGAGCTCGTCGGCGTGGTCGAGGACGGCCGCGCCATGCTCGACGCCGCTCGGAGGCTGCGACCGGACGTCATTGTCGCCGACGTCACCATGCCCCACCTCAACGGCATCGACGCCCTCGTCCGGCTTCGCCTGGGCGGGGACTACACACCGGTGGTGTTCCTCACCATGCATCGGGATGCAGCCTTCGCGCGGCGCGCGCTGGAGGCCGGCGCTGCCGGCTACGTGCTGAAGCACTCGGCGCCGGCCGAGCTGGTGACGGCCCTGAGGACGGCCATCGCGGGCCGGACCTACCTCACGCCACAGCTGGCCGGAGAGCTGCTCGCGGCGATGAAGAACGGGCCCGTCGCCGACGACGACCCGATCCGCGCTCTGACCCCGAGGCAGCGGGAGGTACTGCAGCTCCTGGCGGAGGGTCGCTCCGCCAAGGAGGTCGCGGCGGCCCTCGGCATCTCGGCGCGGACGGTGGAGTTCCACAAGTACCAGATGATGGAGGCCCTCGGATACCGCACCAGCGCCGAGCTGGTCCACTTCGCCATCAAGCACGGCCTCATCGAGCTCTGACGGGCGCGGGCCGGCCGCCCTCCACCCTGGTGTTTTTCCCAGTCAGCCCCCTGGTGTCATCCCGAGGTCACAGGTCCGAGGCGCCCGGCTACCTTGGACGTTGACCATGCGAGCGGACTCGACACGACAGGCCGCGGGGCGGGGGGTGTGCCGGTGACCGACGAGCGGACGAGCTGCGCCCTCCTGGCGGGCCGTCACCACGGGCTCGCGGAAGGTGTCCGGGGCCTGCTCGAGAGCGCCTTCGACACGGTAGTCATGGTGGCCGACGAGGCGTCGCTGCTCGAAACCGCGGAGCGACTCACTCCCGACCTTGCAGTGATCGACCTGTCGCTGGCCCGGAGCGGCGGTCTCGGCTGGGTCCGGGAGCTGC
>CAZKKP010000617.1:0-2385 GCA_964553295.1 uncultured Thermoanaerobaculia bacterium
ACGAATCAGTCCTGTCGGTCATGGCAGCCTCCGCGGACGAGTCTCGGCCGGCTGCGTCAACCCCCGGTGAAGTCCAGACGGCCGCAGCGCCTCGGGCCCTGTCGCGGTCCCGATGCCAGCCTCGCCGTTGCCGATCCTCGACTATTTGGGCCGCCGACAGGCGCCGCACCGTCCTGTAGCCGCGCCAGGCGTGCACCATCCGGCCGGACGCGATTCTGGCAGAGGGGGCCAGGTAGCCAGGGATGCGGCTGGCGCGCGCGATTACCCGGCGCCTGAGCCGGGCGATAACAGAGGCGCCTCTGGCTTGGAGTTTCAGAGTTCACGTGAAGGCAACAGGCCGCGTCTGGTAGCTTGAAATAGATATTCAAGCCCACCGCTGGAGATTCTTTCGAGCAGCGGGTCTCGTGCCATCGTCGTGCTCCATGCTCCGATCTTAGGGTACTGCGACTGTCGCGCAGGCTGCCGAAACAGAGGTGCCGACACCTTTCCAATCAAGGAGGCTGCCTGCGAGTTGACCGGGGGAGGCGGCCGGCTACGGCTATGATGAGGACAGCTCCGCAGGGAGGGGGAGTGCGTTCGTGAAGGAAGACGGTGTGCACGTCTGTGTGGTGGGACAGGGGGCTCCGGTCGTCGTACTCCACGGGGGAATGGGGCTGGACCACAACTACTTCCGGCCGTGGATGGACCGCGTGGCGGCGAGGCTGGTGTACCTGGACCACATCGGCAACGGCCTGTCGCCCGACCCCTCCGACTGGGAAGCGTTCGGGGTCGAGGAATGGTGCGCGGGGGTGGACGAGGTGCGGGAGGCCGCCGGGTGCGACAGGGCGATAGTGCTCGGCCACTCGGCAGCCGGCTTTCTGGCGCTGGAGTACGCGCGCCGGTATCCCGACCGGGTGGCAGGGCTGGTGCTGGTGGGGGCGACGCCGGTGTTCGACTACGGCGAGGAGCTGTTCGCCGCTGCCTCGGCCCGGGCGAGCGCCGAACAGATGGCCAGCCTGACCACCCTGTTCACCGCGTCGATCTTTGATGACGAGGAGTTCAAGCGCCACTACATGGCGGTCCTGCCCCTCTACTTCAGCTGCTACGACCCCGCATTCGGCGAGCACGTCCGGAACCGGGTCCGGTTCCACGCGCGAGCGTTTCTCCACAGCCGGGACCAGCTGCTGGCGGTCTGCGACACGCGGCTCTGGCTGGGCGGAGTCACCGCGCCGGCACTGGTGGTCGTTGGGGATGACGATCTGTTCACCCCCCTCGACGCGGCCGCGCGGCGTCTGGCAACCGGGCTTGCCGACGCTGAGCTCGCCGTGGTCGAGGCCGCCGGGCACTTCCCTTTCGTTGAACAGCCGGAGCGGTTTGCGGCGACGGTGGGAGACTGGATCGCGCGGCGCGTGACGGGGCTCCGGGGGCAGTGACCAACGCCGCAGACGCATCCGTCGTCACCGGTGGCACTCGTCCCTTGTTCTGATGACAGAAGGTTGAGTCACCACGTGGTTCACCCCGCGATCGGGGTCGTCTGCAGCGTGGCTCGCACCGCCAGCGCGTCCGCTATACTCAACAGCGGAACCCGCCCTGAGACGTGGGCGAGAGCTGCGCAGGACTGACAGGAGCTCGTCGGAGGGACACGGTTGCGCACTTCAGGGGCGTGTTGATGGGCGAACGTGACCTGGCCGTTCCCGGTGAAGGCTCGGTCACGGGGGAGGGCCGGCTCGCGGGGGAGTCGGCCGGCCGCCGGTCGTTTCGTGGACCGCCGGCGGCGTCCCCGTCTCGGGAAGATCAGGGGCTCGCGTCGTCGGTGATGGCCGACGTGGGGGAGGTTGGGCGGGGGCCCTTGGCAGGCTGGTGGGGGCTGGCCTGCCTGCCGAAGCTGCCGGTGCTGGGCAGGGCACCGGACGCCTGCGAACTTCTGGAGCGTCTCCTCGCCTCGGTGGGGGACGAGGTCGCCTTCTTCGACTCGATCGAGGTCCTGGCCGACTGGTTCGGCGCTCACGTCATGGCGGTGCACGAGTTCGACCAAGCCACGATGTCCGGGCGACTCGTGGCAGTGCGCGGTTTCGAGCCGGGCGCGGTGCGAGAGTACCGGGAGCGGTTTGCGCAGTGCAACGTGTGGCACACCCACAGCGGCCACGCGGTCCGGGAGGGCGGCGTCGTCGTCAGCCACCTCATGTACCCCGACAGCAAGCTCGTCCACAGCGAGTGGTACACCGACTTCCTGCGGCCTCTCGGGGCCCTTCACTCGATGGGGGCGGTGCTCGCGTCCAGATCCGGGCGCACCGTGACCACCCCGATCCTGCGCGAGAGGAGCACGGGCAACTTCACGGACGACGAGCAGACGGTGCTCGGCCGGCTGGTTCCACACCTCGAGCGCCTGTTCCGACTTCACACCCG
>CAZKKP010000618.1:0-2385 GCA_964553295.1 uncultured Thermoanaerobaculia bacterium
GGAAAGCGGCCGCCAGGCGCGTAGCAGCCGGCCCGCTCCACCGGCGCCACCTCGTGCCCGGCGACCCCGCCCGGGATCGCGACCGTGATCTCTCCGAGCGCGTCGCGCTGCGCCCGGGCGAAGTCGCCGATGCGCTTCGCCGTGCGCTCGAGCAGCGCCCGCTGCGCGGCCGGCAGCCGGACGAGGGCCGCCTCGAGGTCGGCCCGCCCGAGCACCAGGGGCTCACCGGGCTGGCGATCGCCGAAGCGCTCGGCGTACGCCCGCAGTGCCCTCTCGCCCCCGGTCCGCACCCCCTCCACGATCTCGGCCGCCGCCGCAAGCGTGACGACATCCACCGCCTCCCGCTCGAGCCGCACCACCTCGTCAACCTGCAAACGTCGCAGCATCACGATCCTCCACCGCACGTGACAAGTACAGAAACGCAAAGAGGCGAAGACGCCAAGACGCAAGGATGGCACGCCATCCGCGCGCCGGCGATGCAAGCCCGATGCGGTGGGGGCGAACCGCAGGGAATGAACCACAGAGGCACAGAGACACAGAGAGGGCTCCCGAGGTGGCGGGGAGACCCTGGCGGCCGCGGCGAACGCGCCGCTCTGCCGGGCGACCAGGGTCGTCGTTGCCGAAGAGGCATGCGTCCTCCGGGCGGCACGACGCCCTTTGCGCCATTGCGTCTTGGCGTCTTGGCGTTGAGAATCACCGCCCCGAAGCACCACGGTCGGTGCGGGAGGACCACGAAGACCTCTCTCTGTGTCTCTGTGCCTCTGTGGTTCATTGTGCTCCCCCCCGGTCGGTGCGGCTGCCGTCACGGCGGCGGACGGCCAGGGCGCGGCGGTCGAGCTCGGAGAGGACGTCGGCCCAGGGCACGCCGTGACGGGCCAGGGCGACCGCGGTGAAGTAGAGGACGTCGGCCGCCTCCCAGACCACGTCCTCGCGGGTCGCCGCCTCGGCGAGCTCGGCGGCCTCCTCGAGGAGCTTGGCGGCGAGCTTGGCGGGATCGGCCGCGAGCTTCGCGGTGTAGGCCGAGCGGCCGTCGCCCGCGAGGCGCTCGGCGAGGCGGCGCTGGAGGGCGCCGAGGCCGGTGTCTCCGCTCCAGCAGCTCCGGGTGTCGCGGTGGCAGAAGCCGGCGCCGACCTGACGGACCGTGAAGCGCAGGGCGTCGCGGTCGCAGTCGGCCTCGACCCGGATCAGCTCCTGGGTCGCCCCCGAGGTCAGCCCCTTGACCCACAGCCCGTGCCGCCGCGAACGGTAGACGCCGCGGCGCTCGTCGATCGCCCGACGCAGGCTGTCGGCATCGGACCAGGCCAGACCGAGGGCGAGGCCGAGCTCGTCGCAGACCACCGTCGGCCAGAGACCGTCGGGGCGGTCGCTGACCAGCGGCGCCATGAAGCCGTCGGCCAGAGGCAGCCGGCCGGTGTAGATGGCCATGCCGACCTGGGCGTCGGCGCCGAGACGGTCGACGGCCGCCACCTCGTCCGCTGTGGTGACGCCGCCGGCGACGGTCACCGGGACGCCCTCGGCGGCCCGCACCACCGCCTCGACGGCCGCGAGGTCGACGCCGCCGAGGCGGCCCTCGCGCTCGACGAAGGTGACCAGGAAGCCGCCGACCAGGCCCTTGAGCTCGGCGATCCGGTCGAGGATGGAGGCGCCGGTGCGCCGACGCCAGCCCTCGACCACGACCTCGCCGTCGACCCCGTCCAGGGCCGCCATCACCCGCTCCCGGGGTAGCTCTGAGAGCACCTCGGGCCGCGCTGCGGTGCCGAGGATGACGGTGCGGGCGCCGGCGTCGAGCCAGTCCAGCGCCGACTCGGTGGAGCGGATGCCGCCGCCGACCCGGCACGGCCAGCGGCGCACCAGCTCGCGCACCACCGAGGCGTTCGAGCCGCGGCCGAGGGCGGCATCGAGGTCGATCACCGCGAGCTCGCCGGCGACCGCGAAGCGCTCGGCCACCGCCAGCGGGTCGCCGGCGTCGATCGCCAGCTCGCGGCCGCCCACCAGCTGCACCGCGTGTCCGTCCATGAGGTCGACCGAGGGCACGATCATCGCCGCACCTCCACGCCCAGCTCCGCCAGGCGGTTCTTGAGTGAGCCGACGGTGGTCACCCCGTCGTGCAGGATCGAGGCCGCCAGCACGGCGTCGGCGCCGGCGGCCAGGGCCTCGACCATGTGCTCGGGGGTGGCCGCACCGCCCGAGGCGACGATGGGCACCGTGACCGCGGCGCGGATCGCGGCCAGCAGCTCGGTGTCGTAGCCCGAGCCGGTGCCGTCCCGGTCCCAGGAGGTGAGCAGGATCTCGCCGGCGCCGCGGTCGGCGGCCTCACCCGCCCAGGCGACGGCATCGCGGCCGGTCCGGTCGCGACCCGAACGAACCACCACCTCCCAGCCGTCC
>CAZKKP010000619.1:0-2376 GCA_964553295.1 uncultured Thermoanaerobaculia bacterium
GGGAGCTCGAGCCGGCGTCAGCCGACCGCCGTCGGCTGCGCCTCGAGCTCACCTACCGCGCCCAGGGAAACGTGGGCTTCTCCTTCGACTTCGAGCGCCCGCTCGGCGACGCCACGACCTCGCTGGTGCTGCCCGACATCGCCCTGGAGGGCGTGTTGCGCGAGCGCGGTTTCATCGCCGTCGCTGCCGCGTCCAACGTCGAGATCATCACCCGTGACGGCCTCACGAACGCCGCCCCCGTCGACCCCGCCGAGCTGCCCGCGGTGCTCGTGGCCGGCGACGGCGAGGCCCTGCTCCACGCCTTCAAGCACCTGCGACACCCGGTGGTGATTCCCCTCGAGGTCGTCAAGCACGCCGATGTCGCGGTGAAGCGCACCATCGTCGAGCGCGCCGAACTGGTCAGCACGCTGACCCGCGACGGCACGTTCGCGACCTCGGCCCGCTTCCGGGTGGTGAACAACCGCAAGCAGTTCCTCGAGGTGAGGCTGCCCGAGGGGGCGGCGGTGTGGGGCGCCCACCTCGAGGACCGGCCGGCGAAGGTCGCGCGTCGGGCGGACGGTGTGCTGCTGGTGCCGCTGCTCAAGACCGCGACCGACCGCCGGGGCGAGCTGCGGCCGTTCACGGTGGAGGTGGTGTACCTCCAGCAGGGGCGCGCTCTCGGGCCGGTGGGTCGTCGCATCCTCGTCGCTCCCGCCCTCGACGTCGACGTCCTCGAGCTGGTGTGGCGGGTCCATCTCCCGCGGGAGCGGCGCTACCTCGGCTTCGGCGGCACCCTCGACGCGGTCGCCGGGGACAACCGCGTGGTGCTCCTCGGCGGCGTCGCCTACAACCTGGCCGCGCCGGTGGACCGGGCGGCGCTGTCGGTGGTCGTCCGCAGGGGGGTGACGACGCTCAGCGACGGCGTCGCCGAGCGGTCGGTCGCCGAACTCGAGGTCTCTGATGGCGTGCGGCGGCGGCAGCTCACCCTCGGCGACCTGGAGTGGTCGGATGTGGGTCCAGCCCCTGACGGCAAGCCGGGTTCGCCGGTTCTTCGGATGGCGCCGGTTCCCGACCCGATCCCCGGCGATCCCGATTCCTCGGCCGCGGGCAGGGCCGCGTCCCCCCGCAGCCAGGTCGCTCAGAACGTCGCGCTGGGCGCCTTCGGTCCTCTCGCCGGCGGGGCCCAGGCGGTGGGAGTGCTGCCGGTGCGGGTCGAGCTGCCCCATGACGGCCTTCGCTGGTCGTTCTCGGGCCGACTGCTGGCGGCGGGCGAGGCGGCGCGGGTGAGCGCCTGGTGGGTGCCGGCGGGTTGGCGGCTGCCCCGATTTGACCGGTCGTGGACGGTCGTGCTCGCCTTCGTGCTCGGGCTTGCGGTCGCCCTGGCGATGGCAATCGACCTGCACCTGGCGACGCAGCGGCGGTGGGTGGGCGTGGCGCTGGCGGTGGGTGCTCTCGCTCTGGTCTTCGCGGCCTCCGGCGGGCATCGCCTGAGCTTCGTCCTCGCCCTGGTCGCCGCCGGCCTTACGGGTTGGCTGCTCGCCCGGTTCCGGGCGCGGCAGCGCCACGAGCTCGAGGGGAGTCTGTGATGCGCGCCGCGGCGATGACCCTGCTGCTGCTCGCGGCGGCGGTGCCGGCAGCCGCCCAGACGGCATTGCTGCCCGACCTCGAGGGCACCGAGGTGACCCTGAGCTGGCAGGACTTCAAGCGCCTGGTGGAGGCCGGCAGGCCGCTCGTGACCCCGCCCCCGGCGCCGCCTCGCCCGGTGGTGCTGCGCGCCGCGGAGTATCGCGGCCGGCTCGCCGACGGCGTGCTGCTGCTCGACGCGGTGCTTCAGCTCGAGGTGATGGCCGACGGTTGGGTCGAGGCGCCTTTGTGGTCCTCAGGGGCGGTCGTCGCCTTCGACGGAGGCGGCGCCGTGCTCGCCCGGACGGACTACGGGACGGCGGCGGTCGTCCGTGGTCCGCGGCGCACCGAGATCCGGGCGACTGTCGCCCTGGCCGCGCCCTCGAAGCCGGGCGAGAACCGTCTCGAGCTCGTGCTCCCGGAGGCCTCCGTCAACCTGCTCGACGTCACGGCGGGTCCGGGGCTCGAGAGCCTCTCGGTCGAGACCGGGCTGGTCTACCGGGTCGAGGGTCGGCGGCTCTTCGCCGCCCTCGAGAACGGCCGGGCGACCCTCGTCTACGGCGTGCCCTTCCGCCAGTCACCGGTCGAGGAGGATCGGGAGGTCCTGCTCGAGCCGCGGGTGCTGCTCACCGCGAGCCAGTTCCTCGGCCTCGGCGACGGCGTCGTCGCCGGCACTCTGGTGCTCGACTATCTCATCCGCGTCGCCGAGGTCGGCGAGCTCGAACTGCGCCTCGAGCCGGGGGTCGAGGTGTTCGACGCCACCGCCCCGGGGCT
>CAZKKP010000620.1:0-2369 GCA_964553295.1 uncultured Thermoanaerobaculia bacterium
GGATGACCGGTTGGAGAACCAACTTACTGACTACCGCGTCGCCGTTCGCCCCGCCGTACCCGTCGTAGTTGTACTGCAGGGGCACGCTGATCAGGGAGGCGAGCGGGTTCGCCAGCTTCTTCGCCAGCTCGGCCGCCTGGTCCTGCTGTGCCCGGGCGGGCGCCGCCATCATCACCAGTGGAAGGATCGTTGCCAGCATCAAGACTTTGTGCGGTCGCATCACCTGCAAGTCCTCTCCGAGCGTTGCTCCGTGTTCTTTGTTGTGGGCAGCTCCATCGGACGCCTCGAATCGTCACTCCGGCGCGGTCACTGCGCCGGGATGGTCACCAGGGGCAGTTTCTCGCCGGCGCCGGTGTCGGCGAGGGTGAAGAAGTACATCACCGCCGTGAGCGCGCGCTTGGTCTGCCAGTCGCTGTTGTCGATCCAGAACCAATGATCCCGGTAGCGGACGGCGGCGAAGGCACTCGGCGGCCTCTGGGCGCCGCTGCGAATCCGTATCGTCTCATGTCGGCCCTCCGTGGCGGCGCCCTCAAGCGACGGCACCGCGCTGCGGTCGCTCAGGTGCGCCTCGGGCACCTCGATGTAGCTCGCGAAGGCGCCCATGATCTGCAGCATCGACCGGCTGTTCACCGCCAGCTCGGCGTCCGTGCCGCGGACGGGCGAGTAGGTCAGCGCGAACTTCTGTTGATCCGGCGTCAGCTTGAGCAGCTTCCGGACTTCCGCCGTCTTGGCGGCGACCTCGCCGGAGAGGTCGTCCGGCCGGAAGAACACCACGCCGGTCGAGCCCTTGAGCTTGTCCTCCTCGATGCGCATCCCGAAGCCGCCTGCCGCCTGAATGTCGCGCAGCAGCTCGAGGACGCGGATGAACTCCGGGTCTGCCTCGCGGACGACGCCGCCCGCCGCCGAGCGGTTCCGCACCCCGTTGAGCGACTCGACGGTCAGCCCCAGGATGAAGTCCGCCGCGTAGCCGGTCTGGAGCATGAAGAAGATCTTCTTGGGGTCGATCGGCGTGATGAGCCCGTGCAGGAACTTCTCACCGGTCAGCGGCACGTAGGTGATGGTCGGCCGGTCGGTGTAGATGGCCTGGCCGCCGATCGAGGCGTAGTTGCCCTGCACCGCCCTCTCGGAGGAAAACACACCGCTGACGCTGACGCCGGTCTGCAGGGAGTAGCCGCTGACGATGGAGGAAACATCGACGAACACCGGCAGGTCGATGTAGCGCATCTTGACGATGTTGAGCAGCGTCTGCTGCTTCCAGGAGTCGGCGATGGCGGTCGAGTAGTCGAAGCGGTCCACGGCGACGGTTGTGGGGCCGATGTGCGTGCACCCGGTCGACATCACCGCCCCGAGCAGCGCTGCAGCGAGAAGCATCCCTGTCCGGACAGAGTTCATGGTGTATACCCACTTGGAAGTTTTGCCTCGCTGTCGTCATCGCCTTCTGGCACCGTCGTGGCGGACATCGGCTGGGCGCCGCCGCGCCAGCGCCGGTGGAGGAGAGCGACGAGTCGCGTGACCGGACCTCGGATGAGTGCGTATGGGAGGATGGCGCACGCCACGGCGACGATCAGGGTCTGGACGGGGTGGAAGGCTCGCAGCACTGCGAGCTGGTAGACCGTGTCGAGCACGCAGGCGACGATGAACACCTTGCCGATATCCTCAAGCCCGGTGCGGAGGAGCCGTCGCCGCTCGGTCGGGCTCGTGACGAAGGCGCCCAGGACGGTGGGACGCCCGTCCCGGACGTCTCTCAGATGGGCCCGGATCGCGAGGATCGTGACCACGGTGGGCATCATCACCAGGCGGACGTGCAGCGGTCCGCTCGCCCGCCCGAGGAGCTGCTCGATCGCCGTCGACACGTGGTCCACGATGGTGTCCACGAGCTCACCCCCTGCCCTCGAGGGTCATCGCGCGGCCTCCTCCGCCGGCTCGCCCGGGAGGTGTGGCACGGGGCCGGGACCGCGGCCAGGAGCCTCGCCGTCGTGTCATCGTGCGTCCTCGAAGACCGCCTTCACTCTGCCCTTGCGCACCGCACGATCGAGGGCGGCGTGGTCGTGCTCGTTCTGGTCGGCGTAGGCCAGCGAGAAGGCCGCGATCGCGGTGTCGAAGGCGTCGCTCTTCCGGCCCATGTATCCGCTCAGCATGGCTGCGTCTCCGGAGCGGGCGTGCGCGATCGCCAGGGCACGACCGCACCATCGGGCGTAGATGTCCATCTCGACCCGGCCGAAAGTCTCGACCATGGCGCTGAGCTTCATGTCCCTCAGCTGGCGGACGAAGAAGTCGGCCCGAGGACCCCGGCTCCAGCCGAGGAACATGTCGCTGGCCGGCTGCATGAGCCGGTAGCCGTTGACGACGCGCTGGCCGTGGTTCGAGTA
>CAZKKP010000621.1:0-2366 GCA_964553295.1 uncultured Thermoanaerobaculia bacterium
CAGTTGAACACCAGGTCGTAGGTGGTGGTGATGATGTTCTTGTCGAAACGGCCTTCGATCAGGCCCATTCCAGCGCCCCCCTTCGCCATGCGTACACGTACCCCACCAGCAGGATGGCCAGGAACACGGCCATCTCGATCAGGCCGAACAGACCCAGCCAGCCGTACATCACCGCCCACGGGAAGAGGAAGATGGTCTCCACGTCGAACACGACGAAGAGCACGGCGACCAGGTAGTAGCGGATCGAGAACCGGGTGTCGAAGGCGTTGGTGGGCGCCTTGACGCCGCACTCGTAAGCCTCCGCCTTGACCGGATCCGGCGCACTCGCGCGGACCGCCTTGGCCAGGAGCAACGCGATGATGGGGAAGGAGATGGCGACGAGGGTGAAGACCAGGATCGGGATGTAGTGCTCCATGCCCCCTCCAGAGGCCCCTCCGCGGGTCCGCTCATTCTAGCGGCGCCACCCCGCTTGTCAACGATTTCACAAGCGCAAGGCACGACAATTGAGAACGATACTCCATGCAGGGGAAGGCCGCCGAGAGAACCGTCCTCGGGTCGGGAACTCGACGCCTGACGGCGCCTCCCACTGGACGAAGACAGCAGACGACAGGAGGTGACCCATGATCGGACGCCGGAATCCCGAGCCACTCCCCGACCTCGGCGCCATGTCCGAGCTGCTCGCGCCGCGGGCCGGCGAGCGCCGCGGCCTCCAGGTCGGCCTCGCCGTCGCGGCGGTGCTGCACGCCGCGGTCTTCGCCGTCACCTGGCCGAGCCTCGCCCGAGGGGAGCGGCCGCCGACCACCGAGACGGCCAGGATCTTCCCCGTCCGGGTCTACGAGTTCACACCGCCGGACCCGGTCGAGATCCAGGTGCCGCAGCCGACCTTCCGCCCGGTGGCGATCCCCGACGCGGACCCCGACGGCCCCGAGCCCGAGCCCCGGCCGCCGGACACCACGGTGCCCTTCGACCCCGACCCGCCAATGATCAGCGTCGTGGTCGAGCCGCCGCCGTTCCCCGAGGAGACGTCGGACGACCCGGTCTGGGTGGGCGTCGACGTCGAGGCGCCGAGGGTCCTTCACCAGGTCGACCCCCGCTACCCCGAGGCTGCGCGCATCATCCGCAAGCAGGGTGCGGTCGTCCTCCAGCTGTTGATCGACGAGCACGGCTCGGTGGCCGCGGTCACCGTGCTCCGGGGCCTGCCCTTCGGGCTCACCGAGGCGGCGCTGGAAGCAGTCCGCCAGTGGCGGTTCGAGCCGTCGACCGTCAACCGCCGCCCGGTCGCCGTGCGCTACAACCTCACCGTTCAGTTCCGCCTCGAGTAGACGCCCTTCTCCTCCACCCGGCCCGGGCGACCCCGCCGCCCGGGCCGCTTGCCGATCGTCTCCGCGACCCTTTCTGGGGTCGACTCCCCGCAGAGGCTCGGAGACACCGACCCGCGAAGAACCGCGCCTTCGCCGCCGGGCCCCACTGCGGCTCTGAGGCTCGGCGGCGGCCACTGCCCCCCGAGCATCACGCGTCGCGGTCCCGGTCGAGCTGGCGGTAGGCGATCGCCTCGGCGAGGTGGGCCGGCTCGACCTGCTCGGCGCCGGCGAGGTCCGCCACGGTGCGCGCCACCCGCAGCAGCTTGTGGTAGGAGCGCGCCGACAGGGCCTTCGCCCGGGCCGCCCGCTCGAGCAGCCGGCGACCGTCGTCGCCCGGCGCGGCCCAGCGTCGGAGGTCGGCCGGGCCCATGTCGGCGTTGGCGCGCGGGCCGTCGGGCCCGAAACGCCTACGCTGCCGCTGCCGCGCCTCGGCGACCCGTGACGCAACCGCCGCCGAGGGCTCGCCGCGGCGGTCCGCCGAGAGCTCGCGCCAGGGCACCGCCGGCACCACCACCTGGAGGTCGATCCGGTCGAGCAGCGGCCCCGACAGCCGGGCGCGGTAGCGCTGCACCGCCGACGGCGGGCAGGCACACTGCCGGCCGGTGTCGCCGAGGAAGCCGCACGGGCAGGGGTTGGCCGCCGCCACGAGCTGCACCCGGGCGGGGAAGACCAGCGTCGTCCGCGCCCGCGCCACCGCGACCTGCCGGTCCTCCAGGGGCTGGCGCAGGCCCTCGAGCACGTCGCGCCGAAACTCGGTGACCTCGTCCAAGAAGAGCACCCCGTTGTGGGCCAGGGACACCTCCCCGGGCTGGGGCATGGCGCCGCCGCCGATCAGGGCCGCCGCGGACACCGTGTGGTGGGGTGCGCGGAAGGGTCGCTCGCCCATCAGCCCGTGCGGCCGCGCCACCCGGGTCGAGACCGAGTAGACGCAGGTGGTCTCCAGGGACTCGGCGAGGTCGAGCCGGGGCAGGATGCCCGGCAGGCGGCGGGCGAGCATCGACTTGC
>CAZKKP010000622.1:0-2355 GCA_964553295.1 uncultured Thermoanaerobaculia bacterium
GAAGCGGGTTAGTCCAATGTAAGGGGTGCAGATCGTGTGGTCTCACGCGGCCTCCTTCCACTCCGGTGGCTCCAGCATGTCAGGTAGATCCTTGGGTTTTTCGAGCTGCAGGCGGAATGGGTTGAGCTCGTCGAGTTGCTGCTGACGCACGGTTTCGTGAACCATCTCGACGAAACGGTCCCAGTCGCCGTTGACCTCGATGCACCGGAGTTTGATAACCGCCTCAGCCCGTTCGGCGATCCATCGCATCCCTCCCTGGTCGCACCGCTTGGCCACGATGTGCTTGACCGCGCCCTCGACGGCGCCGCTGCCAATCTCCAGGTCCTGGTCGATCAGATCGGCGTAGTTCATCATGGAGACCCGCTTGCGCAGATACTCGATGATTTCCTTGAGCCGCTTGCGACGGTTTTCGTTTTTCTTACTCCGGCACAGCCCGTTACGCCCCACCCGTAACGTCTTGATGACCTGCTCGATGCAGCCGGAGTAGAGCTCGTCCTTGCGCTCCTCGACCCAGGTGGTCAGCTCATCAGAGCCTTCGGAGAACAGGCACCCGCCAGCCTCCCAGAGCTTCTCCACAACATGAATCACATCGAGGGTGTGGATGGCCTTGGGGAAAAACACCGCAGCGTAGCGGGCGAGGTCTTCGTCGCCGTCGGTCACGATCTGGATGACCTCATCCTCGTCGGATGGATCGAAGCCGCGCTTGACCGCTTCGCGCCAGGCGAAGGCGAAGGCGTGCTTCTTGGGAGCGAAAGACGCATAGACCTTTGGATTGATGGGACCGTGGAGCTCGGTGCCCGCCGTCCGCAGGGTGTACATCACCACCACCGTCGCCATCTTCGCGTTCTTGCTCTTGTCCCCTTTCTTCCGGCGCTTTTTCGGATCTCGGCGTCCACGTTTGTCCCTACCGCGATGCCGGGACGAGGCGGCCCGGGGGCGGCCTTTCCAAGGGCGCCGTCTCTTGCTCATCTCTCTCTCTGTGACCTGGGGCGCCCCTTTGCTGTCGATCATGATGACCAGCACGTCGCCATCATCGTCGGGCGGTGGCGCCTGCTCAAACCACTGGTCGGTATAACGCCCGAGGCCCAACGTCGCCTTCTCGATGACCTCCGTGGACGGAACATCGGGCAGGAACAGCTCGGCCGTCTTCTTCGCTGTGGTGAAGGACAAGGTCGTGGCTAGGCGGACCACCACCGAGAACACGTTGAGGCTGAACCGATCCGAGGTCAGACCCAGGGTAATATCCAGAGGGAAGAAGCCCTGTCCCCCTTCTACCTCACGTTCCAACATGTAGGTCCGCCAATAGCGGACCCGCCCGAACCAGGTGGTCAGCATCCTCGCTCTCGCTCTTGTCCGCTGAAACTTTCTCCCTCCATGGACGAGCCATGTCGGCGTCTTCTGGCGAACCCGCTCCTCGGCACAGGTCAGGAACAGCAGGATCACTGTTCGACCCAGGGCGAACACCATGGGCGTCACCTTCTTCTCGAACCACTTGATGGTCACCTCATCCTCACCGGGTCGAGGGTCGCGGGCGAACTCCGCCAGCTCACGGGCCTGGTTCATCAGTCGATCAGCGAGAGCTTCAGCCGTCGGTGGCTTGTCATCTTTTGGCTGCGTCTCTTGGTTGGGGTGGTGTATTCTGACCATCAGCGGACCTCTCGGGCGTCTCCCGTTTGGTGTTACAACCCAAGGATCGCCTGAAGTCCGCGTAATTGCTACCCCCTTAGTCCAGTGCCGTTTGATCTAGGCGGGGCTGTACCCCGTGTATTCGAGCTGATCCTCGTCGAGCACGATGGAGTAGGCGCCGGAGACGCCGACCGTGGCGTCGACACAGCTCCCGACGGTGGAGGTCGCGACCACCATCGCCGTCGTGGCGTCGATGAACCCGAGCCCGATCCAGCGGCCTGACGGCGCGGCGACCACCCGCGGGATCGACGGTGCACCGCCGCCGCCGGAGAGCGATGCGAGCGGCGCGGGGCAGCCCTCCACCCAGAGCTCCACACCGCCGCCGGACTCGAGCACGTAGAGCAGCTCGTCCGGGCCCTCTGCACGCATCATTGGAACGGCGTGCACGAGATCGCCGGCGAGCTCGTGCGGGACCCGCGGTGCGCTCGCGGATGGGCTCGCCCGTGGGATCCAGGAACCGCGAGGAGGCGGGCAAGAAGATCAGCGATCGATCGTCGTCGCCGTACGTTGCGAGCTTCATCTCGCCCCGCACGGAGGGGAGCGAGATCCGGAAGGGCTCAGCCTCCTCGTCGTCTGCCTCGAGGTTCCAAAGTGCGAGGTCGCCCGCGAGTCGCGACACGAGCTCGACACCCTCGTCCGCCGTCACCTCGGCGAGGGCGATCTCGTCGG
>CAZKKP010000623.1:0-674 GCA_964553295.1 uncultured Thermoanaerobaculia bacterium
GCCGATCCCGGCCGGAGTACCGGCGACCGCGTTGCCCTCCTCGACCACGGGATTCGCGTCCGCCTGGTGGTGAACAACTTCGACCGGCGCAACCCGCTGGCCCGCAACGCTCTGTCGGACGCCGTCTTCGACCGTCAGCTCGAGGGACTGCTCGACGAGCAACGGCCCGACCTGGTACACGTCCACCACCTCGCCGGCCTCGCCGGCTCGCTGGTCGGGGTGATCGGTCGGCGCGGCCTGCCGGTGCTCTACCAGGTCCAGGACTGGTGGGCCGCCTGCGCCCGCAGCAACCTGGTGGACGGCGAGGGACGCCCCTGCCCCGGTCCGGCGCCGGGACGCTGCAGCCGCTGCCTGCCCCTCACCCGCCTCAGGCCGCGGTGGCTGCTCAACCGGGCGCTCCACGTCCTGCGCCGGCGCTGGCTCGTCCGCCAGGTACGCTCCGCCGCCGGCTACGTCATGGGCTCGGAGTTCATCCGGCGCTGGCACCTGGAGCACGACCTGCTGAGCCCCGGGGCGCCCTCCTGGGTGCTGCCCTACGGCGTCGAGGTCGGGCCGATCGTTCCCAGGAGGACACCCCGCCTTCCCCTGGTCTTCGGCGTCGTCGGCGCGGTGATGCCGCACAAGGGCGTTCACGTCGCGGTCGAGGCTCTCGGCAAGCAAGAGACGTTCGAAAA
>CAZKKP010000623.1:684-2347 GCA_964553295.1 uncultured Thermoanaerobaculia bacterium
CATGGCCGAGATGGCGCGCCTCGAAATCTGGGGAGACCTCGCAGCGGCGCCGGGCTATGTCGCCGGGCTGCGCGAGCGGGCCGACCGGACGGCGGTGGTCTTCAAGGGCGGCTTCGACGAATCCGAGCGGGCCGCGGTTCTCGCCGGCCTCGACGTCCTGGTCGTGCCCTCGATCGGGCTCGAGAGCTTCGGCATCGCTGCCCGCGAGGCCATGGCGGCGGGCCTGCCGGTGCTCTCGAGCCGGCTCGGCGCGCTCGTCGAGCTCGGCCTCGACGGGCGCTGCGGCGCCACTTTCGCGCCCGGCGACGCGGAAGACCTGCGAGCGCTCGTCGAGCGCCTCGCAGCCGATCCCGGAATCCTCGAAGGATGGCGGCGAAACCTGCCCCCGACCACGACCATGGCCGAGCACGCCGCCGAGGTCGACCGGGTCTACCAGGCCGTCCTCGGCCGCACGCCCCGGAGCTCGGGCCATGTCTGACCTCGGCGTGTCGCTCGAGGTGCTCCGACACGAGGGCGCGCTGGCCCTGCGCGACCGGGTCCTCGACCGGGTCGCCGAGGCCTTCCGTCGGGCCCGCCTGCCCCGTCTCGAGCTCGAGGACGCCCGCCGTGTCCTGGCGCCCTTCGAGCCGGCGGTGCTCAACCTGTCGCCGGTGGCTCCCTCCCCCGCCCGCGGCGGCGTCCAGATCCAGATGCTCGATCGCCTGGCGGCGGAGCGCCGCCTGCGACCGGTTGCCTTCGCCTTTCCGCGGGGGCCAGACCTCGAGCTGGAGGTCGAGAACGGCCCCCGGCGGGGCCGGCTGCAGGCCCCTGCCCGTGACGGCCTCGCGCCGGCGGTGCTCGAGCTCGCCCGAAAGCTCGGCGCCACCGTGGTGCACGTCGAAAACCCGGCAGGCCTGCCCCTGGGGCTGGTCCCGGCGCTTGCCGCCGGCGGCCTGAGGACGGTGGTCTCGCTGCACGACTTCTCCCTCTTCTGTGCCCGGCCGCACCTGATCGAGGAGCCGGCGGGCCGCTTCTGCGGCTTCTGTCGGGACGAGGCGCGCTGTCGGGCCTGCCTGGCCAGCGATGGCGCCGACACTTCAGTCGACCAGGCCCGATACCGGCGCCGCGGCGCCGCCGTGCTCCGGGCGGCGGACCTGGTCGTCCACGCCTCCGAGTACCTTCGCCGGACGATCGCCGAGCTGTTCCCGGACCTCGCGGACCTCCACGAGACCGTGATCTCCCCGGCCAGCCACACCGTCCCGCCCGGCCCGAGACGCCTGTCCCTGCCACCCCTGGTCGCCTTCGTCGGCGGCGCCTCGAGGCACAAGGGCGGTCACCTGTTCCGGGAGATCGCCGGGCTGGTACGACGGGAGGTCCCCGGTTGCCGGTTCGCGAGCTTCGGCACCGGCGAGCGGGCGGTGCTCGAGGACCTCCGGCAGAACTCCGGAATCCTCGTCCGTGGCTACTACCGTCGAGGCCGACTTCCCGCCCTGCTCTGCCGTCACGGCACGCGCGTGGCGGTGTTCGCGTCGATCTGGCCGGAGACATACGGGCTGGTGATCGACGAGTGCCTGCGTGCCGGGCGTGCGATCCTCCACCTGCTTGAACACGACATCAAGCCGCGCGACATCATGACCCGCGCCGCGTTTGAAAACGAGATGGTCGTCTGCATGGCGATGGGCGG
>CAZKKP010000624.1:0-1241 GCA_964553295.1 uncultured Thermoanaerobaculia bacterium
CTGCGCAGCACCTGCTCGCGGCGGCCGGTGGCGAAGCTGAACAGCCGCAGCGAGCCGTCGACGCCGCCGACGACCAGGCGGGAGCCGTCCGGGGTCGCGAGCACGACCTGCAGCGGCACCGCCTCGCCGAGCTCGCCGGCATCGCGGATCGACCCGACGTCAAACCTGCCGGAGGACGCCACCGTGCCGGTTGCCGCCGGGCTGCTCCACGCGCCCCGAGAGGTCGAGCCGGTGGGCGGCCTCGGGGGCTCCACGGGCGACGGCGAGGCCGTCCTCGGGGGCGTCGGCGGCGGCGCCGGCAGCGGGGCGGACACCGTCGACGCCCACAGGTCGCGCTCGCCCAGCCGCACCTCGCGGAGCGCCCTCTCGAGGGCCGCGAGGTCCGCGAAGCGATGGCCGGGCGCCTTGGCCAGGGTGGTGGCGACGATCCGCGCGAGGGTTGCCGGCAGGCCCAGGTCGGCGGCGTCGAGCTCCCGCGGCTCGGTGTGCACGATCTGGTAGATCAGCTGGGGCACCGTCGAGGCATCGAAGGGCCGCGCCCCGGTCAGCAGCTCGAAGAGGATCACGCCGGTCGCCCACTGGTCTACCCGGTGGTCCACCTCCGAGCCGGTGAACTGCTCGGGCGCCATGTAGTTGGGCGTCCCGAGCAGCACTCCGGTGCGGGTGGCGAAGGTCCCCCCTTCGAGCCAGGCGATGCCGAAGTCGACCAGCTTGACGGTCCCGTCCGCGAGGACGAAGGCGTTCGACGGCTTGACGTCGCGGTGCACGACCCCTCGCGAGTGGGCGTAGGCGAGGCCCCGGCAGAGTTGCTCGACAACCTCGAGCCGAGCCTCCAACCCGGGCAGCCGACCGGCGCGCGCGGCCTCGGACAGGGTCAGCCCCTCGAGCAGCTCCATCGCGATGTAGGGCGCCCCCAGCCAGTCGCCGAGCTCGTGGATGGTGACGATGTTCGGGTGCTGCAGGCGCGCCACCGACCGCGCCTCACGCAGGAAGCGCTCGCGGTCCTCGGGATCGACGGCCGACGAGGCGAACATCATCTTGAGCGCCACCGCCCGGTCCAGCGCCGGATCGCGCGCCCGGTAGACGACGCCCATCGCACCGCGGCCGAGCTCACCGAGGACCTCGTAGCGGCCGATCGAGCGCGGTGTGTCACGGGACATGGCTGACACTGTACCGCAGAGCCCCGGCCCGGTTCGCCCCGCCGTCTGCTAAGCTGCGACCACTCGGACCGGAGTGCACCA
>CAZKKP010000624.1:1251-2346 GCA_964553295.1 uncultured Thermoanaerobaculia bacterium
CACCCGCCCCGACCACTACCGCCACTACACGCCGGACGGGGTCCGGTCGCTTTCGACCGAGGACTTCCAGCAGCGGACCGCGGCCGTGGCCGCCTCCCTCGGCGAGCTTGGGGTCGGCGCCGGAGACCGCGTGATGCTGCTCTCGGACAACCGGCCGGAGTGGCACATGGTGGACCTCGCCGTGACCTCCCGCGGCGCGGTCGACGTGCCGGTCTACGGCACCCTGACCCCGGAGCAGATCGCCTACCAGGTGTTCGACTCGGGCGCCCGGGTCGCGGTCGTCGAGAGCCCGGAGCAGATGGCCAAGCTGCTCGACGTGCGCGAAAGCTGCCCGGGGCTCGAGCACCTGGTGCAGGTCGACGGCCCCTTCGAACCCGGGGTGACGCCGCTCGAGGACCTCGTCGACGGCGGCGATTCGCCCACCGCCGTGGCCGACTTCTGGGACCGCGCCGCCCTCCTCGACGGGCGCCAGCTGATGACCATCATCTACACCTCGGGCACCACCGGCGAGCCCAAGGGCGTGATGCTCAGCCACGACAACATCGTCCAGAACGTGCTCCACTCGGCCCACCGGGTGCCGGTCCAGCAGAACGACGTCGCCCTCGAGTTCCTGCCGCTGTGCCACGTGCTCGAGCGGATGGTCGGCTACATCTACATGTGGCGGGCGACCACCCGGGCCTACTGCTCGGTCTACCACGTCGGCGAGCTGCTCGCGACCATCCGACCGACCCTGTTCGCGGGCGTTCCCCGGTTCTACGAAAAGGTACAGCAGACGATCAACGACAGGGTGGCCTCGTCCTCGATGGTCCGACGGGCTCTCTTCCAGTGGGCGGTCGGGGTCGGCCGCCAGGCGTCCATCCGTCGGATCGCGGGGCGCGAGCTCGGCCGCACCCTCGAGCGCCGTTTCGAGCTCGCCGACCGGCTGGTGCTGTCGAAGGTCCGCGAGGGCCTCGGCGGCCGCCTGCGCTACTGCATCTCCGGCGGCGCCGAGCTGCCGATGCACGTCGCCGAGTTCTTCCACGCGGTCGGGATACCGGTGCTCGAGGGCTACGGCCTGACCGAGACCTCGCCGGTGATCGCGGTCAACGGCGCGGC
>CAZKKP010000625.1:0-2342 GCA_964553295.1 uncultured Thermoanaerobaculia bacterium
GCTTTGAAATGAGTGACGTGCAGAGATCCTAAGAACCTAAAGCCTGGCACCCCTGAGGTCCTGGCGTTCCTGCTCGTGAACGCGGCGGAGAGCTTCCACCTGCGGGAGATCGCGCGCCGGTCCGGCGTCCCGCTGCGGGCGGTTCAACGAGAGCTCGAGCTGCTCGAGGGCATCGCCCTGGTCGAACGCGAGACCCGTGGGCGGCAGGTGTTCGTGCACGTCCGGACGTCGCATCCGTTGTTCAGGGACCTCCGTTCGCTCGTGCTGAAGACACAGGGGCTCGCAACGCCGCTCCGCGAGAAGCTCGAGGCGGTCGGCAACGTGGAGATGGCCGTGATCTTCGGCTCGGTCGCCGCCGGGACCGACACCGGCGAGAGCGACATCGACCTGCTGGTGGTCGGCTCGCCCGACGAGCTCGAGATGCACGAGGCCGTGGCCTCGGTGGAAGACGACCTGGGCCGGCCCGTGAACTACACCCTCATCTCCCGGGGCGAGCTCCGGGCGAGGCGCCAGGATGGCGATCCATTCCTGAGTCGGGTCCTCGCCGGCGACCTCATTCGGGTAATCGGGGAACCCCATGACGTTTGACGACCTCCTGGCGCAACGGAAGATCCACCGACATCGAGCTTCGAAGGACGAGATCGAGCGCCTGATCCAGCTGGCCGATCGCGACCTTCGAATGTTGCCGGGCGCCCACTGACTCCGCCATTGCGGATGGACGCTCGGTGCCCTAGACTTGGAGAGGCATCGGGAGCGGCCCGGTAGACTGGGCCCAGCAACCTAGGTTTCGGACTCCAAAGGTGCTTCCCGCCTCGGGTGGGGATGCGGTCGCGAAAGCGGCAAACAAAAGTCCGGTGCGGTGACCCGCACTCCCGTTGCCAGGGAATGCGGGTCGTGTTGTTTTCGGGATGTCCCCACCGCACGACCACGAAGGCTTCCTCTCCCGGTGCCGGAGGGAGCGGGCCTTCATGCAACGCACACGAAAGACGGTCAAGAAGACGGACGCGGCGCCGCTGCCCGTGACGGAGGCGCTCGGCGTTCACGGATGGGGGCACCTCGACCCGGTCCTGGTGGCGGCGTTGGCCACCGACTCGCCGGTGCTGCTCGTGGGCCCGCACGGCACCGCCAAGTCGCTCCTGGTCGAGCGGGTGGCGGCGGCGCTCGGGCAGGACTTCAGGCACTACAACGCCGCCCTGCTCAACTACGACGACCTGGTCGGCATCCCGTTGCCCGACGACAGCGGACGGATCCGCTTCGCCCACACCCCGGGGGCGCTGTGGGACGCGGAGTTCGTGTTCTTCGACGAGATCTCGCGCTGCCGCGTGGATCTCCAGAACAAGCTCTTTCCGATCGTCCACGAGCGCAAGGTCCTCGGCCTGCCGCTCGAGCGCCTGCGCCACCGCTGGGCGGCGATGAACCCCCCGGCCGCCGACGACGACGAGCCCGGGCGGGACCAGCCGATCTCGTACCTCGGCTCCGAAACCCTCGACCCGGCGCTGGCGGACCGCTTCCCCTTCGTGGTCACCGTGCCCTCGTGGCGCGACCTCGACGCGGGTCAGAGGGAGGCCGTCGTGCTCGGGCGGCGGGCTTCGACTGCAGGTGACGGGTCGGCGTGGCTGCCGGATCTGCTGCGTCGCTGCGCCGGGCAGCTGCCCGGCATCGTTGCCGGCCTCGAGGTGCTCGGGTCGGCCTACGTCCTCGCCCTCGCGGACCGGCTCGAGCACTCAGGGCTGCCCCTCTCGCCGCGCCGGTGTCACATGCTCTTCCGCTCCTTCGCGGCGATCCACGCCGCCCGTCTCGTCCTCGGCGACGACTCCTGCCTGCTCCACGACAGTGCGTGGCTGACCCTGCGCACGGGGCTGCCCCAGCTCGCGGAGCCCTTTCCGCCGGCGCAGGGCAAGCTCCTGGCCGTTCACGCCCACGCCTGGGAGATCGCCGGCGCCGCGGCGGGCTCCCCCTGGCGCTCGGTCCTGGAGGAACCGGATCCCCTGCGGCGGGTGCTGCTCGCCCACCGACTCGGCCTGCCAGACGCCGACCTCTCGCGGCTCGTCACCAGGGCGCTCGGCGACCAGCCCCACGACGCCGCGCGGGTGGCGGCGGCGACGACGATGTTCCTGGCGTTCCAGACCCTGCGGGACCTCACGCCGGCCGCGTGGGAGCCTCTGTCCCGCCTCGCGGCGCGCGTGCTCGAGCCGCGGCAGGTGTCCCTCGAGGTGTCTCCGGGCGAAGACCTCGAGCACTGGCGCGAGATCAGCGGCTACCTCGCCGGGCTGCCCGAGGGCGCACCCACGACGACCCTCCTGCGCAACTACCTGGTGGGCGGCTTCCCGGACCTGTGGCGG
>CAZKKP010000626.1:0-2338 GCA_964553295.1 uncultured Thermoanaerobaculia bacterium
TGGCGGCTCTGTATTGCGGCTTCCCGTCGTCTGTTTTCAGTCACTTACGGTTGGTTGAGCTAGATCTACTTCGTCACTCACGTAGACACTCTTTGTGAGGCAAGCCTCTGACGAGCGTACGCTTGATCGATGGATGCTTGTCGTTTCCGGTGACGGACCTGGAGCTGCCGGAGGACCTCGTCCGGGTCAATGTCGCGGCGGGGAAGGAAGCTCGCCAGGAGGACTTCGACGTCAGCGCAGGAGAGGACGGGGGTGTCAGCCTGGTTGAGCACCTTCTCCTCGAGCATGAAGAGCATCGCCATCATGACCAGCGTCATGTGCCGATTCCACGGGGTCCAGCCTCGGACTTGGTAGTCTGCGAGACCGGCGTGGCTCTTGCCGTCTTGGAACGACCTCTCGATCCAGTTTCGCTGGGCCTGCATCCTGGCCAAGCGAAGGGAGTCGGTGCCCTCGGGAGCGTTGGTGAGCTCGGCGCCGCACGTGCTGGCGGAGATCCACGTGGTCGTGGTCGGGACGCCTGGGGCGACTCCACGGTGAAGCTGGCCGCTCGGGAGCAGCGGCGAACGGTTCCGGCAGGACCGGGTCTCGAACCGCGGCCGGTCGGGGAGTGGTTCGTTCGGGGCCAGGACCCCCCTCAGCAGCGGTGTCGCGGGCGGCGTCCCTACCCGCTCTCGGTCAGGGCGACGCCGGCGAACACCAGGACCGAGCCGGCGAGGAAGCCGAGGGTGAGCGACTCGCCGAGGGAGACGGCCGCGATGGCCGCGGTCATCGGGGGGATGGTGTAGAGGTAGACCCCCACCTTGCGCGAGTCGGTCCGGGCGAGGGCGGCGAAGTAGAGGAGGGTGGCGAGGAAGGAGCAGGTGACGCCGAGGAAGCCGATGGCCAACCACGCGCGTGGCGAGATCATGGCCAGGGAGAAGGACCGGGCGTGTATCTCGGCGAGCCCCACCGGCACCATCCACAACGCGCCCATTACGGTGACCGCGGCGGTGACGCTCAGCGCCCCCAGCTCGTCGGTCGCCCGCTTGCCGAGCACGGTGAACAGCCCCCACATGACGATGCTGGCGAGCACCAGCAGGTCCCCAAGGAGGCGGGTGGGCAGCGACAGGGCGAGCAGGGTCTGCGGCCCCATGACGACCAGCACGCCGGCCACCGCCACCGAGATGCCCACGATGGTGCGCAGGCCGAGCCGCTCCTTGAGCAGGAGCGCGCCGAGCAGCGCGATGGTGATCGGCGCGGTGATGGCGTACAGGGAGGCGTTGGAGGCCGAGGTGTACTGGAGGCCGACGGTCTGGGTCCCGTAGTGGAGGGCCGCCCCGATGAGGCTGAGGAGCAGCAGCCGCGGCCACCACCCGCGTCCCACCCCGAGCCCCCCGGCCACCGCCGCCCAGGCGGCGAAGCAGAGGGCGGACATCACGAGCCGCAGGGTCACCACGGTCAGCGGCGGGACGGTCTCCAGGGCGACCTTGGTGGCGACGAAGGAAATCGCCCACAGGAAGCAGGCCAGGAGGAGCGACAGGCGGGCAGCGGCCGGCATCGGCGGCCAAGTCTACCGCTGGCCGAGGCTGGGTGGCGCTCCCCTCGGACAACCGCAGCCCTGGAGCAAGGGCTCGGCGCGGGCCCCGCCTGCACCCCAGTGACCTCGAGACGGCCAGCGCTCGAGAGGGAGCGCGCGAAGGCGCCATCGTCGAGACCGCCGGCGAAGCCCCGGCGCCGCAGCATGACCTGCAGGCACGGCGTATCACCTGCAGCCTCGCCTCATGACATGGAATCGCACCGACTCCCCGATCCCCCGCGCGGCAGCCGCCGGCTGCAACGACTCCACGCGAAAGGTCCGGGGGCGCTCGAGCACCCGGGCGCTACAACACCTCGATGAGCATCACCGTCAGCGTTGTGGTCCCCGAGGGTGCGCTCTCCGCGCTGCGGACGAGCCCCGCGGAGTTTGCCGTGGAGCTCACCCGCGCCGCGGTCTGCAAGTGGTACGAGCTCGGGATGCTGTCGCAGAGCAAGGCTGCGGAGATTCTCGGAGTCAGCCGGGCGGAGCTTCTCGAGATCCTGTCCCGCTACCGCGTGACGGCTTTCCAGGGCGACGAGGACGACCTCGCGGCGGAGCTCGCCGGTGGCTGAGACCTGGGTCGTCAACGCCTCCCCGCTGATCGCGCTCGACAGGGTCGACCGGCTGCACCTTCTCTTCGACCTGGGGGCAGAGATCGTGATCCCACATGGATCAAGTGTTCAACCTGAACTCCAAGACCGTGCGCACCCTCAGATCGCTGCCTTGATCCTGATGGGTGGCTAGTGCGGGCATTCCTCCCGACACGAAAACCACCGAAAGCCC
>CAZKKP010000627.1:0-2333 GCA_964553295.1 uncultured Thermoanaerobaculia bacterium
TCGTCGCCTTGCCGGTGGCCGAGATCGAGGACACTCCCGGTCCGAAGTACTCGATGATCCGGTTGGTGCCGCCCTTGACCGTGAGGATCCCGAGCAGCTTGAGGATCACGTCCTTGGGCGAGGCCCAGCCCTTGAGTGAGCCGGTGAGCCTGACGCCGACGATCGCCGGCTGCAGCACCTCCCAGTTGAAGCCGGCCATCACGTCGACCGCGTCGGCGCCGCCGACGCCGACCGCAACCATGCCGAGGCCGCCGGCGTTCGGGGTGTGCGAGTCGGTGCCGATCATCATGCCGCCGGGGAAGGCGTAGTTCTCGAGCACCACCTGGTGGATGATCCCGGAGCCGGGCCGCCAGAAGCCGATCCCGTAGCGCGCCGAGCAGGTCTGCAGGAAGTCGTAGACCTCGCGGTTCAGCTCGATCGCGCCCTGGACGTCCTCTGCGGCGCCGGAGCGGGCGAGGATCAGGTGGTCGCAGTGCACCGTCGAGGGCACGGCGGTGGTGTCGCGGCCGGAGAGCATGAACTGCAGCAACGCCATCTGCGCGGTCGCGTCCTGCATCGCCACCCGGTCGGGCTGGAGCTGGATGTAGGCCTTGCCGCGCTCGAGATGCTCGTTCTCCGGGTCGGCGAGGTGGCCGAACAGCACCTTCTCGGCGAGGGTCAGCGGTCGGCCGAAACGGCGCCGGATGACCTCCAGACGGCGGCGGGTTGTCTCGTAGACCTTCTGGACGAGCTCGGGGGTGGTCTCGATCGATGCCATGGGGCTCTTCCTTTCCGGCTCGGCCCGCCGCGACGGCGGGTCGCCGCTGGTGTGCGGCCGGCATTCTATCCCGGATCGGCGGTGGCGGCAGTACCCTGAGACCGTGCCTGTCGCTGGAGGTTCCGAGCCGCGTTTCCTGTGCGATGCCATGCTGGGTTCGCTGGCCCGCTGGCTGCGCCTGCTCGGCTTCGACAGCGAGTACGAGGGACCCGCCGCCGCCGACGAGGCAGTGGCCGCGCGGGCGGTTGAAGACGGTCGCTGGCTGCTGACCCGCGACCGGGAGCTGGCGGCTGCCGGGCCGCGCAGCCTGCTGGTGCGCTCGGCGGGGCTCGAGGACCAGCTCGTCGAGGTGCTCGGGCGTCTGCGTCTGGCAGCCCGCGTCGACCTCGAGCTGGCGCGCTGCTCGGAGTGCAACGGCGGCCTCGAGGCGGTCGAGGCCCACGCCGTCTCGGACCGGGTGCCGCCCTACGTGCTGGCGACCGCTCCCCGCTTCCGCCGCTGCGCGCGCTGCGGCCGGGTGTACTGGCCGGGCACCCACAGCGAACGCATCCTGGCGCGGCTGCGCCGCGTCGCTCTCAGGCTCGGGTAAGATCGCGCCGTGGACGAGCCCGTCGACCGCCTGGCGCCGCTGGAGGAGCTGCTCGGCCACCGCTTCACCGATCGCGCGCTGCTCCGCCGGGCGCTGCGCCACGGCTCCGCAGCCGACGGTCGGGGCACCTATCAGCGGCTCGAGTTCCTCGGCGACGCGGTGCTCGGCCTGGTGGTCGCCCGGATGCTCTACGACCGGTTCCCCTTCGACGACGAGGGGCTGCTGACCCGCAAGCGGTCGCACCTGATCCGCTCCCAGAAGCTTGCCGAGATCGCCGCCCTGCTCGGCCTCGACGGCTGGGCCGAGGTCGGCCCGTCGGAGCAGGCCTCCGGCGGCCGCGAGCGCTCCTCGCTGCTCGAGGATCTGCTCGAGGCGGTGGTCGGGGCGCTGGCGGTGGACGGGGGCTTCGAGGTGGCGCGGGACTTCGTCGAGGCCCATCTCGCTCCCGAGCTCGACGAGCTGGACGAGCGGCAGCTCGCCCTGGCCAACCCGAAGTCGGCCCTGCAGGAGGCCGCCCAGGCCCGCGGCCTCGGCCTGCCCGAGTACCACGAGGTCTGGTCCGGCGGTGCCGACCACGACCGGCGATTCGCCTACATCGTGCTCTGGGGCGGCGAGGAGATCGCCCGCGGCGAGGGCCGCAGCAAGCGCGACGCGCAGCAGCAGGCCGCGCGTCGCGCCCTCGCCCGTCTCGGGCTGGTGCCGGAGGGTTAGGGCGCCGGGCGCGGCGAGCGGGGGTCCGGGCGGGGGTCCGGGCGGGGGTCAGGGATCAGGGGGCACGCCCGCCCACCCGCACGGGTTCAGGGGGCATTCTCGCCTGTCCGCGATCGACCGTGCCGACTCGCCGCGTCCGCGTGTGCCGGCGAGACGCCGGCACTACAACGGGCCCGTGCCGGAAGAGGCCGGTTTCGGAGGTTGTCAGCGGCAGGGGCAGCGGCAGAGGGGCAGGGGCAGGGGCGGGGCCGCGGCAGAGGGGCAGGGACAGGGGGG
>CAZKKP010000628.1:0-1245 GCA_964553295.1 uncultured Thermoanaerobaculia bacterium
CTCCTGGCGCGATCGCACCAGAGTTACCAGTGCGAGCTCGGCGCCGACGGCCGCGGCGCGAAGCCAGCCCGAGATCCGGATCGGTGCGCCGGCAATCGCCGGAACCGGAGACGTTGGTGAGATCACCAGCACTCGCGGCTTCACCGGGAGGCTCCCGCAGCGAGGCCGGCGTGGAGGCCCGCGTACAGGTCCGCGTAGCGACCCGCAGTCGTCTCGTCGCCGTGACCTTGTGCGTATCGCAGATTGCGCGCCGACAGCAGCTCGAGGGAGCTCGGCTCAGCGGCCAGCCTGGTGAGGCATCGGGTCCACGTGTCCGGATCTCGGCCCTCGACCAGCTCGACACCGGCGCCAGCTTCGGCGACCTCCACGAAGGGGCGGAGCCGTGCAGCGACCACAGGTGCACCACAGCCAACGGCCCAGGCGAGGGATGCCGACGCCGTGGTGGTGTGGAAAGGAAGCACTACCACCGTGGCCCGAGCCAGCTCACGTTCCACCTCGACGGCGGGGCGGTAGCCGGTGATCTCGATCCGGCTACCAAGCCCCGCGTGCTCGATGGCTTGCCGAAGCTGGTCGAGGTACAACCGGTCGCGGTCGTCCTGGGGACCTCCGGCGATCACCCAGCGCCATGTCGGCAGGCGCCCGAGCACCTCGAGGAGCAGCTCGTAGCCCTTGTTGGGTTTGACGAATCCGGGGGTCGTGATCTGAAGTGGTTCTGCAGGTGCGTACCGCCAGCGGTCGGCAACCTGCGGAACCGGCAGGGGTAGCAGCGAGAGTCGATCGCGCGGGAGGGTCCTGCGAGCCCGCTCGTGGGCGACGCGGGTGTGGGTCACCCAGTGGCGCGCGCGACGGTACTGTGCCTTCTCCCAGCGGGCGAAGAAGGGGAAATAGGCGAGGTCGCGGACGAGATCCCTGGGCGTGCGCCATCGCGGCCAGCGTGGGACGAGCTCCGGGAGAGGACCGTGGAGGCTTACGATCGTTCGGTCGCCGATACCAGCAAGGAGGGTTCCGAGGCGATTGCGCAGTGGTCTGAGGACCTGAAACAGTCCGTTTTCGAAGTGGACGTGGACGACATCGCAGCTTCGGGCCAGCCGATTGACCTGGCACCATTCGCCGCGGCTCGCCCGGGTTGGCAGATCGACCAGGGTGGGCTCAAATTCAGCCGGGAGAGCCCGAGCCAGACGACTAGCAACGTCGCCGACGCCGCACTGTCGGCCGACTGGTGATGCCACGGCGACCTTGATCACC
>CAZKKP010000628.1:1255-2331 GCA_964553295.1 uncultured Thermoanaerobaculia bacterium
TGCTCGAGACCTGTGTCGAGGGCGAGAAGGTCTTCGACCTCGACGACGCCGACGACCGTCTGTGGGCCGAGGGCGGTTACGGCGCGAGCCAGCCGCAGGCCCTGACCTGGTGCTGCCACGGCGACCTTGATCACCCGAGCTCTCCCTGGTGTGGACGACGCAGGGCGGTGCGGAGGCTAGTGAGATCGTTGCGGTTGATGAACCCGAGGGCGAAAGCCGTTGCAAGGTAGAGCGATCCGAAGGTGGCGCCGGCAAGCAGCAACAGCCACAGCGCCTCGGCCCGAGCCACCACCGCCTGGCCATGGACGACCACCCAGCTTCCGGTGGCGGCGACAACGGTTGCCAGCACCGGCCCCAGGGCCTCGCGCCGCAGCAACCCTGCCGTGCTCGCTCCAATCACCGGATGGAAGCGGATCGCGAAGAACCCGGCCCCGATTCCGAGTGCCAGTGACGTTCCAAGCGGCGCCCCGAGTGGCCCGAGCCAGTGCAACAACAGCACGCTGAGAAGAAGGTTGGCCACGAGCTGGACTGCCGACTGCCAGGCCTGAATCTCTGGCCGGCCGATCCCCTGGCACACGAACGCCATGGCGTTGCTCGAGGCGTTGACGAGGTAGCCGCCGGCAAGCACCACCAGCACCGCCGCCGCGAAGGCGTCGGGGCGGCCGATCCAGGCGGTGACAACGGCGCGTGCATGGAGGGCTAGGAACACGAACGGTGGGATCCCCACGGCGAAGAGGTACCGGGACGCACGATGGTAGAGCTCGCGCAGCCGGTCGGTGTCGCCCTGCGCCTGGAGCTGGCTCGCGGCGGGCAACAGGGCCGCCGTGAGAAACGGGTGGAGTGTGCCCGCGTTGGCGACCACCCGCATCCCGATCTCGTAGGAGGCAACAGTCGGCAGACCCGCAAACCGACTGAGCAGGACCTTGTCGAGCTGACGGTTGACGATGGTGCAGGCGGTGCTGACGTGGAGCGTGGCCCCGAAGCGCACGATCCGCCGAACCCAGCCGAGGTCGATCGTGGCGAGCGACACCCGCAGGGGACCAGCAACCCAGTAGGCCAGCCCGACCCCGCCGAGG
>CAZKKP010000629.1:0-2326 GCA_964553295.1 uncultured Thermoanaerobaculia bacterium
CTGTCCCTGTCCCTGTCCCTGCCCCTGCCCCTGCCCCTGTCCCTGCCCCTGCCCCTGCCCCTGTCCCTGTCCCTGTCCCTGTCCCTGCCCCTGCCCCTGCCGCTGTCACGCCCGACCACCGGCCGGGTTCCGGTCAACGCCCGCGCTGTCGGGTCTTCGTCCACCCGGAGGAACCCGGGAGTGAGGTAGAGTGAGCGTGATGCGAGTGCTGGCGGTCGACGACAACCCGTTGGTGTGTCGCAACCTCGTCGAGCTGCTCGGGCACTGGGGTCACCAGGCGACGAGTGCGAGCAGCGGCGAGGCGGCGCTCGACGCCCTCGACCGGGAGGTCGCCCGGGCGGGCCGCCAGGGTCACCCCCTGTCCCTGGTGGTGGCCGACGTCGATCGCTTCCACGACTACAACGCCCGCCACGGCCGCGAGGCCGGCGACGACCTGCTCGCCCACCTCGCCGAGGTGTTCGCCCGCTGCCTGCGGCGCCAGGTGGACGGCGCCTTCCGGCTCGGGGGCGACGACTTCGCGATGCTGCTCGTAGAGTGCGAGGCGGTCGAGGCGGCAGCGGTCGCCAAGCGAGTGCTCGGCGCCGTCACCCGGATGGACGACACCGAGGCCGGCCTGAGCCTCGGGGTCGCGACCCTCGAGGAGGAGGACAGCTCCGAGCGGCTGCTCTACCGTGCCGAGGCCGCCGCGATCCGTGCCGCTTCCCTCGGCGGCGACCGGGTCGAGCTCGCCGGGCCGGAGGACGAGCCGTCCCCGGCCGCCGACGACTGATTCGGCGCGATGGCCGAGTCGCTCCCGGACTGTGACCACTGCGGCCTGCCGGTGCCGGGGGGCCTGGTGGACGACGGCGCCGAGCGCCAGTTCTGCTGCTCGGGCTGTCGGCTGGCCTTCGAGGTCATCCGCGGCCACGGTCTGGAGCGGTACTACGAGCTGCGCGAGCGCCTCGAGGCGCCCGAGAGACCGTCGTTGGCGACCGGGTCTGGCTACGTCGAGCTCGACGACCCGACCTTCCACGCGCTGTACGTCCGCCCCGCCGGAGGCGGCCTTTGCACCGTCGAGCTCTACCTCGAGGGCGTCCACTGCGCGGCCTGTGTCTGGCTCGTGGAGAAGCTGCCGGCCGTCATCTCGGGGGTCGCGGAGTGCCGCCTCGACGTCGGCCGCTCCCTGGCCACAGTGCGCTGGGACCCCGCGGCGACGCCGCTGTCCCGGGTGGCGAGGTTGCTCGACTCCCTCGGCTATCCCCCGCATCCCTACCACGGCGTCGAGCGGCTCGAGCTCGAGCGCCGGGAGGAGCGCGCCCTGCTGATCCGCATCGGCGTCGCCGGCGCCATCGCCGGCAACGTCATGCTGCTCGCCTTCGCGCTCTACGGCGGCCACTTCCACGGCATCGAGCGGAGCTTCGAGTCGCTCTTCCGTTGGCTCAGTGCGGCGCTGGCCGCGCCCTCGGTGCTGTGGTGCGCCGCACCGTTCTACCGAGGTTCCCTGGCCGCGCTGCGCACCCGCACGCTCCACATGGACGTGCCGATCGCCGCCGGGCTGGCGGCCGGCGCCGCCTGGGGGATGCGCAACACCGTCCTGGGCCGCGGCGAGATCTACTTCGACTCCCTGACCGTGCTCGTCTTCCTGCTGCTCGCCGGGCGTTTCGTGCAGCGCCGGCAGCAGCGGGTCGCGGCGCGAGCAACCGAGCTGCTGTACTCGCTGGCGCCCCAGACGGCGCGCCGGATCGGATTGGACGGCGTTCGCGACGTGCCGGTGGCGGCACTCGTGGTGGGCGATCGCGTCGAGGTCCGGGCCGGCGACTCGGTGCCGGCGGACGGCGTTATCGAGCGCGGCTGCTCCGAGCTCGACCTCGCGCTGCTCACCGGCGAGCCCGTACCGGCGTTGGTCGGCCCAGGCGACCCGGTGCACGCCGGCACCGTCAACCTCGCCGCGCCGCTCGAGGTCACGGTGCGCTCGACCGGCGCCGACACGCGGGTCGGGCGGCTGCTCGCCCTGGTCGAGGAGGCGGCGCGGCGGCGGGCGCCGGTGGTCCGCCAGGCCGACCGCATCTCCGGCTGGTTCGTCGCCGCGGTGCTGGGCCTCGCGGCCGCCACCGCGGTCTTGTGGTGGCGCCTCGACCCCGAGCACGCGGTCGAGCACGCGGTGGCGCTGCTCATCGTCACCTGCCCCTGCGCCCTCGGTCTGGCGACGCCGCTGGCGGTCTGGGTGGCCCTCGGCCAGGCGGCGCGACGCGGGTTGCTGGTCAAGGGGGGTGACGCGCTGGAGGCCCTGGCCCGTCCGGGCCGGATGATCCTCGACAAGACCTGCCCCCTGACCGAGGGTCGGCTG
>CAZKKP010000630.1:0-2326 GCA_964553295.1 uncultured Thermoanaerobaculia bacterium
CGCCGGGCGGGGTGGTGCGGGAGTTTGCGCCGGATCCCGGCGAGCCGGGCCGCTACCGGCTGGTCGAGATCCGCGACCGGCTGGGCAACTGGGTACGAGTGAGCTACACGGCGACCGAGTGGGCGGTGACCGACAGCGAGGGGCGCACGCAGCGGGTGGTCCTGGGCTTGGTCGCCGGCTCGGGCAGCGAGCGTAAGGTCCGGGAGGTGGAGCTGGCGTCGTTCGGCGGCGCCACCGCGACCTGGAAGCTCGAGTACGCCCAGGGCAACGTCCGCGCGAGCTGCAACGACGACGAGCCGGTGCCCACGGCCAAACGATACCTGTTGCCGTTGCTGACCGCGGTGGAGCTGCCGGAGGGCTCGCGCTGGTCGATGGAGCTGTACAACACCGAGTGCGTGGGCGGGGTGGCGGACGCCCCGGGGACCCTGGCGCGGCTACGGCTGCCGACTCGCGGCGTGTACGAGTGGGACTACCAGGACTACGTCTTCCCCAACCGCGGCAACCCGCAGGACCCGCACACCTTCACGGTCACCGAGTCGTGCGGAGTGCACCGCAAGCGCGAGCTCAACGCCTCGCGGGTGTGCGACCACGGCCCCGTTTCGGCGTGCACGTGGACCTACACGCCGCGCCAGCACGTGAGCGAGTTTTCGCGCGCGACGGTGATGCGGACGCCGGCAGGGGACGAGACGGTCAACTATTTCAGTCAGCGCTGGATCATCAACACCACGACCTGGACCGGCTGGGACTACGGGTTGCCGTTCCGGCGCTCGGCACAGCACGGGTTCGGGGACCTGTTTCTGTCGCAGGAGGTCTACGCGGGTACGGAGCAGAACGGGACCAAGCTACGCTCTGTATTCGTTCGGTATGACCGGGATCGGCTGTCGGGACCGAGCCCGAGCGGCATCCCTGCCCAGCATTGGTACGACTCCAACCGCCGCCGGGTGGCGACCCGGACCCACTACGAGGACGACTTGGTGGCCGGGAGTCCGCGGTTCACCGAGACCCGGTGGGACGACTTCGACGGAGTGGGCAACTACCGCCGGGTCGAGCGCTCGGGGAACCTCGGCGGCACGGGGACACAAGGGACGGTGACGAGCTACAACCCGGCGCGCGGGACCTACCGGATCGACCCGGCGACCAACCAGCCGGCCGGTGACCACGACTACATGCCCTGGCCGATCACCGACGCCTGGATCCTCGGCACCTTCACCGGGATGCGGGTCGACGAGCCGGGCTCGGCGGTGGCGTCGAGCTACTGCTTCCACGCGGGCAACGGCCGTCTGCTGCGCGAGCGGCGGCAGGTTTCGGCGGGGAGCCGGAGCCACCGCGACGTGGTGATCGCCCACACGCGCAACCGGGTGGTCATCGACCCGGGCAACGACATTTCGGAGAACCGTTACCAGCAGCTCGTCTACGGCGGCGACGGCCAGGCGGTGGGGACGGGGAGCGACCTGTGCACGCTGGGGCTGCCGGCGACGCCGGTCTACCGGGTGCGTCACACCCAGCGCCACGGGACGATGGCCAGGACCGAGCGGCTGGGCCCCGGGGGCGGCTCGCTGAACCTCGAGCCGTTGCACCTCGAGATCGACCGGGACAGCGGGCTCGCCGTCTCGTCGGCCGATCCCGCGGGGCTGGTCACCGACCTCGAGTACGACCTGCTGGGCCGGCTGACCTGGGTCAAGCCGCGCGCCGGCGGCGACGCCTGGACCGAGGTCGTCTACCAGTCCGCGGCGGGCACGACCCCGGCGCGGGTGCTCGTCCACCGCCGGCCGCGGGGCCAGCCCTCGGGCACGCCGCTGGCGGAGAGCCGGTTCGTCTACGACCCGTTCGGGCGGGTCCAGCGCGACGAGCGGCGGATCCCCGGGCAGGGCTGGACCGCGGTGGTGACCGGCTTCGACGCCCAGGGGCGCCGGGCGTTCGTCACCGAGCGCGGCCTGGGGACCCCGGCCGAGAGGACCCGCTTCCTGCTGTACGACCCGTTCGGCCGGCCGCGGCGGATCGAGCCGCCCGACTTCGCCTCGGACAGCCGGCACTGGATCCGGCTCGACTACAACGGCGTGCGCCGGGTGGGCCGGGAAGTCTCGATCGCCAGCAACCTCACCGGCGGCGAGACCCGCTCGGTCACCTCGGAGATCTACGATCACCTGGGCCGGCTGTGGCGGGTCCAGGAGCCGTCCGGCCCGGGCGGCGCCGAGCGCAACACCGACTACCAGTACGACGCCGCGGGGCGGCTGACCGCCCTGCGGATGCGCGATCCCGGGCCGCCGGCGTTCGACCAGTGGCGCACCTTCACCTACGACGGCCGGGGCTTCCTGCTCAGCGAGAC
>CAZKKP010000631.1:0-2323 GCA_964553295.1 uncultured Thermoanaerobaculia bacterium
CTCGTCCGCCGCTCAGGCGCTCATCGACAACCTCGAGCTCGCCTCCCACCTCGCCAACGTCGGCGACGTCCGCACCCTGGTGATCCACCCCGCGAGCACCACCCACGAGCAGCTCACCTCGGCCGAGCGCCGGGCCGCCGGGGTCGGCGACGACATGGTCCGGGTCTCGGTGGGCCTCGAGCACCTGGACGACCTCACCGCCGACCTCGAGCTCGGGCTGTCCCGGGTGCGGGAGGTGACCCGATGAGCACCCGGCCCACGGTGTCGCCCGACACCCGCACCCTCACCCTGAGCGAGCCGCTGCCGCTCGACGGCGGCGACGCCCTCGACCCGGTTCGCCTCGCCTTCCGCACCTGGGGTCGGCCCTGCGAGCGCGCGGTCCTCGTCTGCCACGCCCTCACCGGCTCGGCGGACGTCGACCGGTGGTGGCCGGGGCTGCTCGGCCGCGGCCGGGCCCTCGACCCGGAGCGCGACTTCGTGGTCGCGGCCAACGTCCTCGGCTCCTGCTACGGCAGCACCGGGCCTGCCGACGCGGCCGGGCCGCGCGGCTCGAGCTTCCCCGCGCTGACCGTCCGCGACCTGGTGCGAGCGCAGCAGCGGCTGCTCGACGCTCTCGGCGTCCGCCACGTCGAGCTGGTGGTGGGCGGCTCCCTCGGCGGCATGCAGGCCCTCGAGTGGGCGGCGATGGACCCGCGGGTCGAGGCCGCGGCCGTGCTCGCTGCTCCGGCGCGCCACTCCCCCTGGGCGGTGGCCCTCGGTGAGGCCCAGCGCGCTGCCATCGCCGCCGACCCGCTCTGGCAGGACGGCGACTACCCGCCGGAGAGCCCACCAGCGCGCGGGCTGGCGGCGGCGCGGATGATCGCCATGTGCTCGTACCGGTCGCCCGAGGGCCTCGCCCGGCGCTTCGGCGAGAGCCGGGGCGGAGCAACCGGCGGCGTCGTCGGCTGGCTGCACCACCACGGCCGCGCCCTGGTCGAGCGCTTCGAGGCCTCGAGCTATGTCGTCCTCGGCCGGGCGATGGATGCCCACGACGTCGGCCGCGGCAGAGGCGGGGTCGCCAGCGCGCTGGCCGCGATCCGGGTCCCGGTGCTGGTCATGGCGATCGACTCGGACATGCTCTACCCGGCCGATGAGGTCGCCGAGCTCGCCTCCCTGCTGCCGGCGGGTCGGCTGGAGATCCTCCGCTCGCCCCACGGGCACGACGCCTTCCTCATCGAGGCCGACGAGGTCGAGGCGATGCTGCGCCGCTTCCGGGAGAGCTGCCGTCTCCGCTCGGCGCGCCGGACGGGCTGAGGGGAGGTGCTCGGATGCGCGTGCTCAAGTTCGGCGGCTCCTCCCTCGCCGACACCCAGCGGATCGGTCACGTCGCAGCCCTCGTCGCCGAGGACGTCTCCGCGGGACCGCTCCTGGTGGTGGTGTCGGCCACCGGCGACACCACCGACCACCTGCTCGAGGCCCTCGACGCCGCGGCCAGGGGCGACCGCGGCTGGCACGACCTCGCCGCGGCGATCGACCGCCAGCACCGGCAGATGGTCCGCGAGCTCGGAGGCGAGCCGACGCCCCTGGCGCCCCACCTCGCGACTCTCGAACGACTGCTCGCCGGCGTCGAGCTGCTCGGCGACTGCCCGCCCTCGGCCCACGACCGCATCCTCGCCACCGGGGAGCGCTGCTCGGTGCACCTCCTCGGCGCCGCCCTGACCGCACGGGGGGTCGCGGCGCGGGTCGTCGACCCCGCCTCCCTCGTCGTCACCGACGACACCTTCGGACGCGCCGCGGTCGACCGGAGGGCGACCGCCGGCCGCCTCGACCGACTGCTCGCCGAGACCCCGCCGGCCACCGTCATCGTCACCGGCGGCTTCGTCGGCGCCGCCCCCGACGGACGGGTCACCACCCTCGGGCGCGGCGGCTCGGACCTCAGCGCGACCCTGCTCGGCGCCCTGGCGGGAGCGGACCGCGTCGAGATCTGGACCGACGTCCGCGGGGTGCACACCGCGCCGCCCCGACTCGTCCCCGAGGCCCGTCCCCTCGCGCGGCTCAGCTATGCCGCGGCGGCGGAGCTCGCCGCTCTCGGCGCCGCGGTGCTGCATCCGCGCTGCGTCGAGCCGGCCGCCGAGCACGGCGTGCCGATCGTCGTCCGCTCGACCCTGGATCCGGCCGGTCCATCAACCCTGATCGGCGCTGACGCCGTGACGTCGGAGACCGTCCACGCCGTCGCGGCCCTCGAGGGAGTGGTCGTGGCCGAGGGCGCCGGCCAGCCACCCCCGTGCGCCAGCCGCGCGCTGCAGACCACGTTGGACCCCCGCAGGGGTAGGTGGCTGGCGGT
>CAZKKP010000632.1:0-2321 GCA_964553295.1 uncultured Thermoanaerobaculia bacterium
TCGGCCTCCTGGGCCGCCGTCGCGGTCGCGCGTTGGGCGGCGACGCGCAGCCGCTCCTCCTCGGCGACGCGCAGCCGCTCCCTCTCCAGCGCCTCCTCCTGCTGTCGCTGCTCCGCTTCGGCAGCCGCGATCTGCTGCTGCAGCTCCTGCCGCGCCCGGCGCTCGGCGTCACTGAGCTGGCCCACCTTGCCGCGCTCCGAGTCGGTGAGGCGCCGGCGGAGGTCCTCGATCTGGCTCTGGCGGGCGAGCAGCTCCTGGCGGATCTCCTCCTCCTTCTCGGCCATGCGCTGCTGGACCATGTCCTGGATCATCGCCTGCAGCCGCTCGTCCTCGGCCCGCTGCTTCTCGGCGAGCTCCTCGGCGGTCGGCGTCGGCGGCAGGACCGGACCGGCCGGACCACGACTCAGCGTCATGACGATAGCCACGCCGGCGATGACGACCGCGGCGGCGGCGATGCCGATCCACAGCCCTCGGGATCCGCCGCGGGGCGGCGGCGGCTCGCTCTGGATCGGCTCGGGCTCGGGCTTGGGCTCGGGGGCGAGGTAGGGGGTGAGGTCGAGCGTGCCCTGCTCGCCGATCTCGCGCTCGTCCGCCTCGATCTCGGCGCGGAACAGCCGGTCCATGAACAGCGCGAGGTTGAACGTCGTCGGGCTGTAGGCCCCGCCGTACAGGAGCTTGTCGAGCTCCTTCTTGAAGTCGGCAGCGGACGAGAAGCGCTCCTCCGGCCGGCTCGCCAGGGCCCGGCCGAGGAGGGCCTTGATGTCCTCGGGGATCGGTTGCTCGTCGTAGGCGAGCTCGGCCCGGTCGAGGATGCCGGCGCGAGCCTCCGGCGCCGCCGGCAGCGGTTGGCCGGTGAGCAACTCGTAGAGGATCGCGCCCAGCGAGTAGACGTCGCCGCGCTTGCTGGTGCTCCGGGAGACCAGAACCTCGGGCGCCAGATAGGGCCGGATCGCCGCCGCCGTGTCGGCGCGGTCGAGCAGGCCGAGGAACTGGTCGGCGAGGCCGAAGCCCATGATGAGCCCCTCACCGTCGTTGGTCACCAGGATCAGGCCGGGATGGAGGAAGCCGTGCACCAGGGACGCGCCTCCGACCTCCACTGCGAGGGCGGCGGACAATCCGAGCGCCAGCTTCTCGAGGATCAGGAGAGCGTTGTCGACAGGTACTGGAAAGCCATCGGCGCGCACCTTTTCGAACACCGCACCGAGGGGCTGTGCGGGCACGTGGTCGAAGGCCAGCGCCGGTACCCCGGCCTGGTCGAAGTGGACCGGGTTGCTGACGACGTTGGCCGCCTTCAGGATCGCAGTGATCTGCCGTGCGGTGTCGAGCTGTGCCCGCAGGTCGTCCACGGCAACCCCGGGGGCGTCAAAGGCGCGCAGCCAGACCATCCGCTTGAGGCTCTTGCCCTCGATCTCGCCGGCGCGGTACAGGCGCCCGAGCTCGTCGTGGCGAGCCTCCCTGAACAGGATGAACGACCCGAAGGTGCGGTAGTCGTGGCCCATGACGGCTCCTCCAACGCTCAAGCTACCATCGGCCTATTCGACGGTCAACGACCGGCACGCCGCAGCTCGGCCACCGCCCGGTTGTGCTCGGCGAGCGAGCGCGAGAAGGTGTGTCCGCCACCGGGTCGGGCCACGAAGTAGAGCTTGTCGTGAGGCTCGGGATCGAGTGCGGCGGCGAGGGCAGCGCGCCCCGGGCAGTTGATCGGTCCCGGCGGCAGCCCGGCGTAGCGATAGGTGTTGTAGGGGTCGTCGACCTGCCAGTGGATGCGCAGCAGCCGGCCCGTCCACTCGCCCCGGCGCTGGAGCGCGAAGACAACGGTAGGGTCGCACTGCAGCAGCATGCCGCGGCGGAGGCGGTTGACGAACACCCCGGCGATCCGCGCCCGTTCGTGCTGGAGACCGGTCTCGGCCTCGACCAGGGAGGCCAACGTGACCACCTCCAGGGGCTCGGCCCAGGGAGCGCCGGAGGCCTCGAGTTGCTCGTTCCAGACCCGGCGGAAGCGAGCCGTCAGGTGGCTGACCACCCGCTCCGGCGAGATGCCGATCGCGAACCTGTAGGTGTCGGGGAAGAGAAAGCCCTCGAGAGAGGTGGCGGCGGGCGCGAGGTCGGCGATCGGGCTCGTGGTGGCGAGCAGCTCGCGCCAGCGGTCGGGCTGGCCGACGCCGGCGGCGACGAAGGCCCGGGCGATCTCGGCGGCCGTCCAGCCCTCGGGCAGGGTGACGGTGACCAGCTCGACCCGGCCCTCGAGCAGCAGCTCCAGCACGTCCACCGGACGGCTGCCGGCGGCGACCCGGTAGTGCCCCCAGTGCAGCGGCCGACCA
>CAZKKP010000633.1:0-2314 GCA_964553295.1 uncultured Thermoanaerobaculia bacterium
CACGGTGGTCGGCGACTTCACGTTGGACACCGAGTTCATCGCCTACGCATCCGGCGCGGGGTCCTTCAGGCTGCGCTGGAAGCGCCCCAACGACGTGCTCTGGACCGACGTTCCCGAGGTTACCGCGCACACCTTCTCGAACGGCGGCGCCCTGGTCACCAACGCTTCGGCGCGGATCGGCGTGCTCTCTGCCAGTACCGGCACATGGTTCTTCCGATTCGCTGCCTACTACGAGGACTTCGGCGGGGTCAATTCCGGCGCGGGGCTGATCGGCAAGCGCCTCGGCGGAGCGCCGTACCCCCTCGGCGACGTGGTCGATGATGAGGGCAGGATGGCCTACCTGGCCATCCGAGGCGGGCTCGCGCTGAACACCGAGCAGTACGGCATCCCGCCGAGCCACACCTACGCCATCGAGCACGCGATGATCGCGCACCCGTCGCCGACCGAGCGCGAGTGGCGGTCCGAGGACGACGCGTCCGAGGTGATCGTCTCGTACAACCTCGGGGGCCGGACCTGGCTCGGCAACGCCATCGCGGTGCTGTTCCAGCGCTGCAACTTCGAGACGGCGTACCTCGAGTACCACGACGGGTCTGGCTGGGAGCTGCTCGGCACCTACAGCGCCTGCGTGGACTTCGACGCCGTCGAGTACGGCCGCACCGGCGCCACCATCGCCCCGCTCTCCGGGCTGACCACCGGCGCCAGGATGCTCCAGGAGCAGGAGCTGGCCCGCGGCGGCTGGGTCCGGCTCAACGACGGAGCTGGCGGCCCGGACTTCCTTCGGTCGGTCTCTGACCACAACAGCGGGTGGTGGTCGACCGGCGCGACAGCACCTCCGAGGGTGAACTTGGTCGGGGTGAACGACGCCGAGCCGGTCAGTGGGGACGCCTACCTCTGCTCGCCCGGCGGACTGCTGGTCGCCTACCACACGAGCGTGCCGGCCTCGGTGCGGCAGCGGATCCGGATCCGGATCCCCGCGCAGCCGACGGTGGAGGGGTACTTCCGCGCCGGGATCGCCCTGTCGATCGGGAGGTTGGTCCCGTTCGCGCAAGGCTGGGGCTGGGGCTGGTCCGCACAGGAGCGGAGCCAGTACGAGTCGTCCACCAGCCGGGCGGGCGTCGAGTCCCGGTCCCGGGCAGGCGACGAGGTGCGCAGCTGGTCCTTCGCCTTCGCCGAGGGCGTGGCCATGGCCGCCCCGCGTCAGGACGTGACCGTGGATGCAGTGTCGGTGATCGGCGGCCTTCCGATGGAGTCGCACGGCAGCAACCTGTTCCAGCTGTCCGGGATCCTGCGGCGGACCCAGGGGCAGACGCTGCCGGTGGTCGCGGTGTCGCGCCTGCCAGCGTCCAGCACCACGATCACCGACCGGACGCTGTACCTGTACGGCCAGCTGTCCAACAGCGTTTCTTCCTCGGTCGCGCAGGGGCGCGAGGGCGTCGACGAGGACGTACGAATCGAGCCAATCAGGGTAGACGGGTACCCTGGGAGCTGATCATGCCGTTCATTCTTGGCGTGTGCGGATTCGGCGGACGGGCGGTGGCCCGTGACCGGATCACTGTCCTCGCCGGCAGCCTGACCTACAGCGACAGCGTCCTCCCGACGAACAGCGAGTCGACCACCAGTATTGGTGGGTCTTCGCCGACGTTCGTGGTCCCCTGGTACAACGATCAGACCGCAGGCCGGTACCAGCCCACCGGCCAGATGTGGATGCATGCGAGGTACCTGTCCGGCGCGAACTCCGCGACCGTGAACGACACGCTCCGCCTCGGGGTCGGCAGCAACGGCGCGCAGTTCGTCGCCATCAGCACCGAGGACAGCACCCACAAGCTGACCGTCCGCGTCGGCGGCGTGCTGCGTGCCACCGCCGCGACGGAGGCGCTGTCGGTCAGTACGTGGGCTCGCCTGCACCTGCACATCTCGGGGTACAGCGAGGGCGACACGGTCAGGGTGTACACCGACGGCGACCTGTCCTCGCCGGTCGTGTCGTACACGCTCACCGGCACCGACGAGGCGAACCTCGCCGCCATCGGCACCGGCCGCCCCAACGAGTTCTACGTCGTCGGCAAGACCGGTGACTCCGGCGCTCGATACGACGACTTCATCGCGTTCGACCCGACGGTGGCCGGCGCTCCGGCGATGTCTCGGCTCCTGGAGCCATCGGTCAAGGAGGTGCTTCCCACGGGAAACGGCGCTGACCAGGACTGGGGCGGCAGCTACACTGACATCGACGAGCGGCCGGGTTCAGACACGGACAAGATCACCGCAACCGCGGTCGCCCAGCAAAGCACCTTCACGTTCCCCGCGATTGCGGCCGAGA
>CAZKKP010000634.1:0-2309 GCA_964553295.1 uncultured Thermoanaerobaculia bacterium
CCCGAGATGCCGCCGTCGCGCCGCGAGCGGCCGCCGAAGCCCGAGCCGCGGGCGAGGCCGGAGGGCGTCACGGCGAAGTCGGCGACCAGGGAGAGCTGCACCACGGGAGTGTCGGAGGAGGGGTTGAGGGGATCCTTGAAGACCTCGACCCGGCCGAGCAGGCCAGGGACGATCTCCAGGCTCGCGTTGCCCTGGTAGCCGAGCTCGCCCTCAGCTGCGAGCAGTCCAGCCAGCCAGGACACCCGCCGCAGCCCGCCGGTGGAGCCGCTGAGCTGGGCGCCGTAGCGTTGCCCGGCCTCGCTGTCCCAGGCCGAGAGCCGCCCCCTCAGCCGCGAGCCGAGGCGCTGCTCGAGCTCGAGCTGGGTCGCGCCGGAGTACTTCGTCGCCGACAGGCGGGTCGAGTCGGTCGCCGACCACTGGGCATGGTAGCTGTAGTCGCCGTCGTAGCCGGGGCGGGCGCTGAGCATGATCCTGGGGTTCGGCCGCCAGTCGAAGGCCGGCTTGACGTAGGAGATCTCGTCAGGGCCGCTGCGGCGGTCGTAGACGTGGATCAGCGAGGCTCTCAGGACGTTTCCCCAGGATCGGCCGAGCTCGGCCCGGCGGCGCTCATCCTCGCGGCTCGACTCCGACGAGTAACCCGCGTCCCGTTGCCGTGCGTCGAACAGCCAGAACCAGTCGGCCCAACGGCCGTCGCCGAGCAGCTGCCAGGCGTTGTCACCGTCGTCGTTACGTGCCACGTACCCTGCCCAGACCCCGGCCCGGCCGAGGTTGACCGCGCTGCCGACGACGCCCTGCCGGCGATCTCCCGCGGTCTGCAGGGCGGACTCGACGGTGATCCGCTGACTGAGGCCGTAGCGGACCTGGTAGAAGGCGCCCAGCTCGTCGCTGGCGCTCGAGACGTGGCGCAGCCGGTTGCCGATCTCGCCGACGCCGCCGTAGTGGACCAGGGCGCCCCGGGGCAGCTGCAGGTTGCCGGCCTGGGAGTAGAACCGGTCGACCGCGACCGGGGCGCCGGGCCGGCCGAACTCATACAGCGCCACCTCGACCTGGAGGGTGTCCCCGGGCGCCGCGGGCACGTCGCGGAACTCGTAGGTGCCGTCGAGCAGGATCAGCCGCCGGGCCACCGCCCGCCCGCCGATCTGGAGCACCGCGGTGCCGCCCGGCGGGCCATGGCCGCGGATCACGCTGGTCGGCGCCGCGGCGTAGGGCACCAGCTGGCCGCTGGTGCCGAAGGTGCCGCGCTGCAGGTGCGAGCCGCCGTAGACCTGCTCGGGGGCGTTGGTGTACGAGCCCTGAACGCCGGTCAGCTCGAGGGAGCTGAGCAGGGGGTGCAGTGCGATCCGCTCGATGCCCAGCAGGAAGCGGGCGCGGTCGGCCTCGCGCAGCCACCAGGCGCTGTCCAGCTCGCTGTAGCGGGTGCCGCCGGCGGACACGGACCGCGCCGCCAGGTTCCAGTGGCCGTTGGCGAGGAGGCCGCCGAGCTGGGAGTCCAGGGTGCTGCTCCAGCCGCTCTGCCGGTGTGTCGAGATCAGCTGGCCGCGGAGCAGCGAGAGATTGGCGGCCGGCGCCCGGATGTCCGGCGTGACGATCTCGGCCGGCGGCGGCGGCGCCCGGTCGCGAACCGGGTCGAAGGGCAGCTCGAGGCGCAGCGCCAGCTCGGCGGGGTCGAAGGCGGCCCGGGCGGCGAGGGCGTCGGCGAGATCCGGCACCGCCACGAAGGGCACGCCCTGGAGGAGGCGCACCTTGGCGGCCTCCAACCGGGTCTCGCCGATGGGCGTCGTGATCCGCCAGCCGTCCTCGGCCACCGTCCAGTCGAGCCCGACCCCCGCCAGCACGGCGTCGAGGGCGACCTCGGCGGGCAGCTCGTCGGTGGCTCGGAGGTAGGTTGCCGCCTCGCGGGTGTCGCGGCCGTTGACCACGAGCCCGATCAGCTCGGGACGCCGGCCGCTGGCGTCGAGCTCGCCGGCGTCGCGGAAGTAGCGGGAGTTCGGCGCCATGCCGCCGCCGGCGGTGGTGTAGCTCGCCTCGAGCACGGCCCCCGGGTCGCGGGGGCCGGAGGTGTCGGCGTCGGCCTCGTCAGCCTGCGCCGCGGGGCTCGAGGCGAGCACGGCGGCGAGGGCGAGGTGCGCGACAACCCGCCCGCCGATGCGACCCCCGCGCGATCCCGACAGCCCCCTCATGCCGGCGGACCATTACTCCGGCGCCGCGACCGTGAAGTGGAAGCCCCGGTCGACGATCTCGTCCCCCAACGTTCCATTGATGTCGGCAGTGTACTCTCCCGGCTCGAGGGGCTCGCCGAGGCCGACCTG
>CAZKKP010000635.1:0-2301 GCA_964553295.1 uncultured Thermoanaerobaculia bacterium
CCTGTCGCTGTCCCTGCCGCTGTCCCTGCCGCTGCCGCTGCCGCTGTCGCTGTCCCTGTCGCTGTCCCTGCCGCTGCCCCGGCCCACCTCACCGGCTCCACTTACCGAGAATCCCCCACTCAAACTGACGACCTCTCACCGGGACTTGACCCCACAACCCACAACCCACAACCGCGGGCACTGTCCGTGACGCCACCACCCCCGAACCCCGATCTGCCACACTGCGGCCACACCAGCGCCGATCCGGGATGCTATGTTCTCGAGCGTCGAAGGAGGCGCACATGGTTCCAGGACTGCCGACCGCCAGCGAGTCCCACGCCTACGTCATCCGCGGCGGCCGGCCGATCCACGGCACACTGACGCCCGGCGGCAACAAGAACGCCGCCCTGCCGATGCTCGCCGCGACCCTGCTCACCGAGCACGGGGTCGAGCTCGCCAACCTGCCGCGGATCCTCGACGTCACGGTGATGATCGAGCTGCTCGCCGATCTCGGCGTCTCGGTGTCCGAGCTCGCGCCGGGCCGCTTCCGCTTTGCCGCCGACACGATCTCGCGGCCCGAGGTCTCACCCTCACTCGCCGGCGAGATCCGGGCCTCCTTCCTGCTCGCCGGGCCGCTGCTCGCGCGCTTCGGCCGGGCGGTGCTGCCCCGGCCCGGCGGCGACCGCATCGGGCGGCGCCCCCTCGACACCCACATCCACGCCTTCGTCGAGCTCGGCGCCGAGGTCGAGGTCCGCCCCGACCGCTACGTCCTGACGGCGCCTCGAGGCCTGGTCGGCGGCGACGTCTTCCTCCACGAGATGAGCGTGATGGCGACCGAGAACACGGTCATGGCGGCGGCGCTGGCCCGGGGCACGACGGTGCTGCGGAACGCCGCGTCGGAGCCGCACGTGCAGGAGCTGTGCGAGCTGGTCAACGCCATGGGCGGTTCGGTCCAGGGCGTCGGGACCAACACTCTGGTGATCGAGGGCCGGTCCGACCTGGGCGGCGGCGCGGCGACCGTCGGGCCGGACCCGGTGGAGGTCGGCAGCTTCATCGGCCTGGCCGCGGTGACCGGCGGCGAGCTGCGGCTGGTCGGCGCCCGGCCTGACAGCCACCACCGGATGAGCCGCATCGCCTTCGCTCGGCTGGGCATCCAGTGGCGGGTCGAGGGGGACGACATCATCGTCCCGGCGAACCAGGAGCTGGTGGTCCAGGAGGACCTGCACGGCGCGATCCCGAAGATCGACGACGGCCCGTGGCCGGCCTTCATGCCCGACCTGACGAGCATCGCGGTGGTCCTCGCGACCCAGGCCGAGGGAACCGTGCTGATCCACGAGAAGATGTTCGAGAGCCGCCTGTTCTGGGTCGACCGATTGATCGCGATGGGCGCCCGGATCGTGCTCTGCGACCCGCACCGGGCGGTGGTGGTCGGGCCGGCGAAGCTGCACGGCCAGGACCTCGCCAGCCCCGACATCCGCGCCGGCATGGCGCTGGTGATCGCCGCCCTGTGTGCCGAGGGCTCGAGCGTGATCCACAACATCCGCCAGGTGGAGCGCGGCTACCAGTCGCTGCACGAGCGGCTGTGCTCCCTCGGCGCCGACGTCGAGCGCATCGGCTGATGCTCTGCGGGGGCGACCCCGAGTGGCGGAAGCACGAACCCCAACACGAAGACACAAAGACACGACGAAGGAGGAAGAGCCGCCCCCGCCCGCAGGGATCGATGGAGTACTCGAAGCTCCGCTCGAATGGTCCGGGCGAACCACAGCGGACTCCGGGGCAGGGACAGAGGCAGTGGGCCGGGGCAGCGACAGGAACAGCGACAGCGAACCGCGGCAGCGTCAGGGTCCCGGGCACCCGCGGGTGGGCCCCGACCTCGAGCAGCGCCTGTCCGGGGAGGCCTAGGTCACTGTGGTGACTCGCGCCGGTGTTGGGTGAAGCAGCCGCCAGGTGATCGCCCTGACCTCGTCGAAGAGCCTCAGGGCGGTTTCGGCGCGCCGGCCATCGACCGCGCCGGCCCGCGCCAGCAATCGGAGATGGCAGTCCACCTCCTTGGCCGATCCGTACGCGATCCGCCAGTGCTGCATCCGGTCTCGACCGAACCGCCCATGACCCTCCGCCAGGTTCGCCGGCACCGACGAGGCGGCCCGGACCAGCTGATCGCCGAGGCTCCTGAGTGGCGCCGGCACCGTCTTCACCAGGCTCAGCGCCAGGCCGGCGGCCTCCAGGGCCTTCGAGTACGCGACGAGGTTCCCTTCGCGGGTCGCAGCTGGCACGGTCACCTCCGGGTCGTTCATGACTTCCCGTCCAGCCGTCGAGCTGGGC
>CAZKKP010000636.1:0-2301 GCA_964553295.1 uncultured Thermoanaerobaculia bacterium
TCCAGCGCCCGAGCGGCGTCCGGCGAGGCGACCACCGGCAGCCCTCGGGCCCAGGCCTCGAGGCCCTTCATCGGCACCCCGGTCGGGTGTCGCGCCGGCACCACCGCGATGGCGCCGCGGGGGAAGGCGCGCCCGCTGTCCGCCGGCGGGCCGTGCCAGAGAACGCCCTCGAGCTCGGGCGGCGTTCCCATCGCCCCGAAGACGTGCAGCCGCGCGCCGGGGAGCTGCCGCAGGACCTCGGGCCACCACTCCCCGGCGAACCGGCGCACGGCGTCGCGCGCCGGCAACCAGCCGCCGCTCGCGAGCACCGCGACCACCGGGTCACCCTCGGCCAGGGGCAGGCCGGGAGGTAGGTCGGCGGCGAAGGGCGCCGGCACCCGGACGACCTCGGCGGCCCCCGCGACCAGGTCCGTAAGAGGCTCGAGGTCGATCGTCGACAACGCCACCACGAGGTCGGCGCCGGCCAGCGCGGCCGCCTCCCAGCGCGCCAGGCGCCGGGCCTCGAGGCGCAGCAGCGCGCCGGCGATGGGCCCGCGGTGGCCGGCGGAGAATCGCCACAGCGTGCTCTCGAGGTTGTGCGCCCGCACCACCACGGGTCGCCCGGCGCGCCGGGCGGCGGCGACCTGGGGCAGGGCCTGGGCCTGCTCGGCGTGGACGACGTCGAACCAGCGGTGCTCGAGCAGCTCCTCGACCCGCGACGCGACCTCCGGTCGCAGGTGGCGGGCGACGGTCAGCGGCAGCCGCCGGAGCATCGCGCGCGCACCGGCGGTCGCCGCCGGCGTCGGCCGACAGGGCACGAGGTGCGGCTCGCAGCAGGCTCTGAGCACCGCCGTGGTCCGGGCCAGGTCGCCGCCGCGAGGGTCGAACGGCGCCACCAGCACCAGCCGGTGACCGGCCATGGTCAGGGCCCGTAGGGTCTCCAGCAGCACCAGCCGGCCGCCGTCGGCCGGCGGCCACGGCGGCTTGGTGGCGACCACGAGCACCTCGAGCGACTCGGCCATGCCCTCCCCTTTCGCTATGCGCCAGTAGAATGGTCGCATGCTCCGTGAGAACCGTCTCCTGCTCGCCGTCCTCGCAGTGATCGTGCTCGCGATCGCGACCCCGTTCGCCGTCGACGCGGTGCGCGAGGCGCTGCGCCCACGCCTTGTCGAGGTCCGCGTCGTCAGCTGGACCGACCGCGACCCGGTGCTGCGCGACGGGCCCCGCACCGTCGCCGAGGACGAGCAGGCGTCCGTGGCCGTCGCCTTGCGCCTTCAGCGGCTGGGCCGGGGAAGCGCCTGGCTCGCTCCCGGCGAGCCGCTGGTCCTCGGCGGCGTCCAGGTCGCCGAGCCCCTGGTCGGCCCGTGGCCCGACGACCGCCCGCTGCGCGTCTTCTGGTTCACCGTCGAGTGCCCCACCGTCACCGGCGAGCTCACCGAGGCCAACGCCGCCGACCGTCTCGCCCACCGCACTTTCCTCGCGCCCGAGATGGGCGGTCGCGTCACCGCCCTCGAGCTGCCCGCCCACCACGCCGTGGCGAGCCTCGGCCGGCGTCCCGACGAGATCCCCTTCGACGGCGGCACCTCGCGGCTGTATGCCAGGGTCGAGGTCGTGCGCAGGCTTCAGGACGTGCGCCCGCTGACCGTCGTCACCTCGGCCCCCGCCGCCGAGGCGCTGGCGCCGGACTACCCCGCCCTGCACCGCCAGGGGCGGCTGCCGGCCGGGCTCCACCCCGCCGCGGGCGAGCTCTTCCGGCTGCCCTCCTTCGAGCCGACCGCGGCGGACCCGGCGTCCCGCGACCTGGCGCCTGTTGCCGCCACCGAGCTGAGCTTCAGCGACCTCGTGCGACGCCGGGTGCTGGTCTCCTCGGCCTCCTTCGCCGCGGTGGCGATGACCGGCGAGCCGGTGCTCGCGCCCGATGTGCTCGAGGAGGCCGTGCCGGTGCGCGTCGAGCGCGCCCGCTTCCTGGGTCGGCGGGGGCCGCTCCGTTGGGGCGTCGACCTGCAACCCGGGGACGCCCTGGTCGACCGCGCCCACTGGATCGTCCTGGCGGAGGACGACGGCGACGGCGAGCTCGGCCCCGGGGACCGGGTGGCCCACGCCTGGCGACGGCCGCCGGCCATCACCCGGCTCGGCCTGGTGCTGTCGAGCGACGTCGAGACCCTCGAGCTCGTCCGCCATGGCCGCTGAGGTCGTCGCCCTCGACCGGCTGTCGGTCGCTTTCCCGGGCAGGATGGTGCTGCGCGACCTGTCCCTGCGCCTGGCCGCCGGCGAGCGGCTGGGCCTGGTCGGCGAGTCCGGCTCGGGCAAGAGCCTGGTCGC
>CAZKKP010000637.1:0-2292 GCA_964553295.1 uncultured Thermoanaerobaculia bacterium
TCTGGGTCTCGCCTGCCTCCACCGCCTTGCCGCCCTGGCCCTTCTCGAAGAAACCGAGGGCCTCGGTCACGGCGATCTCGGCGATGGTGAAGCAGTCGTGGACCTCCACCAGCTGGATGTCCTCGGGGCGCCGGCCGGCCATGCGGTAGGCCCGCTCGCCGGCGAGGCGCACTGCGGCGAGCTCGCCGAGGTCGGTGCGCGTGGCGAGGCTGATCGAGTCGGTCGCCAGCCCCGAGCCGGTGATCCGGATCAGCGGCGCTCCCGGGGCGAGCTCGCGCGCCTTCTCCACCGAGGCCAGCACCAGGGCCGCGGCGCCGTCGGTGACCGGCGAGCAGTCGAGCAGGCACAGCGGGTCGGCGACCAGGGTGGAGCCGACGACGTCGTCGACCGAGACCTTGAGATGGTACTGGGCGTGGGGGTTCTTCATCCCGATGGCGTGGTTCTTCACCGCCACCTTCGCGAGCTGCTCCCGAGTGGTGCCGTAGCGCTTCATGTGGACCCGGGCGAGCATCGCATACAGGCCGGGGAAGGTGATGCCGTGGAAACCCTCCCACTCGGCGTCGGCGGCGGTGCCGAGGGCGTAGGTGGCGTCGGCGCCGTCGACGTCGGTCATCTTCTCGACGCCGGTGACGAGCACGACGTCGGCGAGGCCGGCGGCGATCTCGGCGAAGCCGGCGCGCACCGCCAGCCCGCCCGAGGCGCAGGCCGACTCGACCCGCGACGCGGGCACGCCGGCCAGGCCGATCTCGGCGGCGAGCAACGACGCCAGGTGCTCCTGGCCGGTAAACAGCCCGGACGACATGCAGCCGATGGTGATCATGTCGACGGTCTCGAGGCCGGCGTCGTCGAGGGCGGCGAGGGCCGCCTCGGTCCACATGGTACGCAGGCTCTTCGTCCAGAGCTCGCCGAACTCGACCATTCCGATACCGATGATGGCTACGTCTCGCATACCGCCCCCCCTCACTCGGCCATCCGGATCTTGCCGCGGAGCTTGGCGTAGGTGCCGTAGTCCACGTAGATCTTGTTCTCGTCGAGCTGCGGCCGGGTCCTCGGGGCGAGCCCCTGGACCTCGGCCAGGCGGTCGGTGGTCCGCAGGATGAACGAGTCGGAGCCGGCGCCGGAGCCGAAGGAGGTGATGAGGATCAGGGCGCCGGGTCTGGCAACGTCGAGCACCGCCGTCAGGCCGATCGGCGAGGCGCCCGAGTAGGTGTTGCCGAGCCAGGGCGACAGCCAGCCGGTCTCGAGCTGGGCCATGGTGAAGCCGAGCATCTGGCCGACCCGGATCGGGAACTTGCCGTTGGGCTGGTGGAAGATCGCGAAGTCGAAGTCCTTGGGCTCGAGCCCCGCCTTTTCCATGATGCCCCGCGCCGAGCTGGTGGTGGTGCGGAAGTAGGCGGGCTCGCCGGTGAAACGGCTGCCGTGGCGGGGGTAGTGCATGTACTCCCGGCGCCAGAAGTCGGGAGTGTCGGTGGTCCAGGAGTAGGTGTGCAGCACCTCGGCCAGGATGCGCTGCTCGTCGGCGCCGAAGATGAACGCCGCCGAGCCGGCCGCGGCCGAGTACTCCAGGGCGTCGCCGGGGGCGCCCTGGGAGGTGTCGCCGCCGATGCCCAGCGCGTACTTGACCTCACCGGCCTTGACCAGAGACTGGGCCAGGAAGAGCCCCTCGGTGCCCGCCTTGCAGGCGAACTCGAGGTCGGCGATGTGCACCTCGGGGACGATGCCGAGGGCCTCCGCGACCACCGTGCCCGAGGGCTTGACCGCGTAGGGGTGCGACTCGGAGCCGACGTAGACGGCGCCGATGTCAGCGGGGTCGACGCCCCGCGAGCGGGCGAGCGCGTTGCGCCCCGCCTCGACCGACATCGTGATCGTGTCCTCGTCGGCGCCGGGGACCGACTTCTCGTACAGCTTCAACCCCCGCTTGTACGAGGGAGCGTCCGCGCCCCAGACCTTGGCGATCTCCTCGACCTTGATGCGGCGCCTGGGGATGAAGGCGCCATAGCCCACGATGCCGACACGCATAGGACCTCCCGGGTCAGGAAATATTGAGAACAGATCGCTTATGCAGCAGCACTCACAGCGCCGCCCAGTCTACCGACGCCGCATGACCTGTCAAGCGCACTGAAAGCTCGGAAGGCCCGCCGCCCGCGCGGGCGGGGTGAGGAGTGAGGGGACGGGGCCGCGCGACGTGGATGGGCGCTGCTCGAGGGGATCGAAGATCCGCGGCCCTCAGCGGGCGCGGCCACGGCCCTCGGCTCGGAGCAGCCCGTAGACGAGGCCACCGACCCGGTCGGC
>CAZKKP010000638.1:0-2287 GCA_964553295.1 uncultured Thermoanaerobaculia bacterium
AGCGGGCGGCGGTCTCGGCGGTCGCCCGGGCGAGCGCCGGAGAGTAGTACTCCCGGCTGCGGTCCACCAGGTTGTGGGCCTCGTCGACGACCAGCACGGTGTCGCCGAGGGCGTTGCCGTCGACCAGCGCGCCGAGACCGATCGCCGGGTCGAAGACGTAGTTGTAGTCGCAGACCACGACGTCGGCGTCCCGCAGCAGGTCGAGGCTCACTTCGAAGGGGCACAGCTCGTGGGCGCGGGCGCTCGCCGAGATCTCCTCGGGGTCCTGGTGCATGGCGCCGGCGAGCAGCGTCGGCAGGAGCTGGCTGCGCACCAGCTTCAGGCCGTACTCCCGGGCGTAGGGGCAGAACTCCTCGTGGCAGATCATCTCGGTGTGGGCGCACATCTTGCTCTTGGCGCGCAGCTGCACACTGCGGAAGAGCTCGCCCTGCATCGCCCGCAGGGTGTCGACGGCGAGCTGCTGCTGCAGCGTCTTCGCGGTCAGGAAGAACAGCCGATGGCCCGCGGAGAGGGCCGCGCGCAGCGCCGGGTGGAGCACGGCCGCGGTCTTGCCGCAGCCGGTGGGCGCCTGGAGCAGCAGGTGACGGCCGGCGTCCAGGCTGGTCTCGACCCCCTCGCCGATGGCGATCTGGGACGGCCGCGGCGCCGGGTGGGGGAAGGGGAGCGCGGCCGCGGCCGCGCGCCGCCCCTGGATCCGCGCGGCGCGGCGCTCGTGCTCGGCGATGAGGCGATGGAGCTGCTGGCGCAGCCAGGCGCGCACGCCATCCGGGGTCCAGGGCACGGTCTCGTCGCGCTCCTCGGTCGAGACGATGTCGACCAGGATCAGCCGGACCTCCGGCGGCGGGTGGTCTGTGGTGAGCAACCAGGCATAGAGTCGGGCCTGGTTGCGGAAGCGCTCGAGCCGTTCGTCGACGTACAAGGAGTTCAGGTCGGTGGCGAAGTGCAGGGTCTTGATCTCGTCGACCCGCAGCGGCCGCCCATCCTCGAGCACGACGCCGTCCGCCCGGCCGCTGAGCTCGAGGGTCCAGCCGTCGAGCTCGAGGACGCGGTCGACCGGGACCTCGGCATGGTAGCCGGGCTCGGTGGCGACCAGGTCGGCCTGGATCCTCCGGTGCAGCTCCTGACCGATCCACAGCCGCGACAGCCCGGAGCCGCTGAGGCCGATGGACCGCTGCGCCACCTCGCCGGCGAGCTCGCCCACCGACGCGACCAGCCGCCGTGCCTCGAGGTCGACCGAGATCGCCACGACCCGGCTCAGCTCGGCGTGCCGCGGCGGGCGCTGCGGGCGACGAGAGCGGTGACGATCGCCGCCACCCCGGCCAGGGCGTACCAGAACCACGGTCGTCGTGACAGCTCCTGCCAGTAATCCTTCAGGTGCGGGTGGTAGGTGAGCTCGTCCGCGATCCAGACCTGATCGAGGACGGCGCCGACGGCCCGCCGGTCGGACGGCCCGGCATCCCCCGGAAGGTAGCCGTGCAGGGTGACGCTGCCGGTGGCCGTCAGGTAGGTCACCGAGCGGATCTCGAGGGCGACCCAGTGGGACGTGGACAGGCTGGCGATGGTCTCCAGCGCGAAGCGGCGGCGGTCGAAGCGCATCCCTTCGAGCCGGAGCCGCGAGCCGTCCGACCGTGCGGTCCCGGCCCGGTCGCGGAGGCGCTCGATGTCGGGCAGAACTGCCAGCTCGGCATGGGAGGTTCGACCGCTCTCGTCGGTCTCGACCAGCACGAAGGGCAGCGAGAGGTCCCGGACGCGGCCTCCCGGCGCCAGACCGGCCGCCCAGCGCACGCCGGCCTTTCCGCCGGCGGCCTCGGCGACCCGCCAGGCCAGCTCCTCGAGCTCGCCCGGGTCGACCCGCTGCCAGCCCGGCGGCATCTCGACGATCACCCGGCCGTCGAGCAGGCTGGCGATGGGGCCAGCCGCCAGCGGCATGGTGGCGAGCAGCACGGCGACCGAGAGCAGCCCGGAGCGGAGCACGACGGCACGATAGCATCACAGGTCGGCGGACGATGCGGTTACCATGGAGTCGCCGAAGGAGGCAAAGGAGGCATGAGCGACTCTCGCGGGTCAGCATCCGGTGGGCGAGGGGGCTCCGGCTGGGAGGAGATCGACCTCCGGTTCGACAGCCTGCGGCAGCTGGAGACCGACTACGCGCGTTTCCTGGCCAGCGACGGTCTGTACGTGCCGACCGCCGACCCACTGCCGCCGAGCACGGTGATCCGGCTCCGCCTGATGCTGCCCGAGGGCTTCGTGCTGCTCGAGGCGACCGGAGTCGTCTTCTGGGTACGGG